>JAIRLT010000229.1 GCA_031259225.1 Prevotellaceae bacterium | reverse complement strand
AACTGCCATTATTAAGGCAGCCATTAAAAAACTAAATTTTATTTTGTACTCAATGCCCGCTGGATAGTACCGCACACCACATCAATGGCTACTTGGTTGTGTCCGCCCTGTGGAATGATAATATCGGCATAGCGTTTGGTGGGTTCGATGAATTGCAGGTGCATTGGTTTTACGGTTTTGTGGTAACGTTCCAGTACTTTGTCCACCGTGCGCCCGCGCTCCAATATGTCGCGGCTGATAACACGACCAAGACGGTCGTCGGCATCGGCGTCCACAAAAATTTTTATGTTTAACTGTTTGCGTAATTCCGCATCTCCTAAAATCAAAATGCCTTCCACAATCACTACATGGCAGGGCTCAATGTGTATGGTTTCTTTGTTGCGAGTGCAAGTAAGGTACGAATAGGTAGGTCGTTCAATGGGTTTTCCTGCTTTCAGGTCTTTTAGATGTTGTACCAACAATTTGAAATCTATGGAGTCGGGGTGGTCAAAATTCAGTTCTAACCGTTCTTCCAACGGCAAATGACTGCTGTCTTTATAGTACGCATCCTGAGGAATGAGGACTACCTCATCGTTGCGGAACAACGAAATAACTTTGTTTACTACGGTTGTCTTTCCCGAACCGGTGCCGCCGGCAATTCCGATGATTAACATGTTTGGATCAGTTTTTATGCAAAGATGAGAAAAATTATCTACAAATTAAAGCGGATTTTTCTTACCTTTGCATCTTGTGTAAAACAAATAACAGACCATTCGTATTTTATGACCGCAGAACAATTTTTGAACAGTGAACTTGCTAAAGTTATCAGGGCATTGTATGCACAACCTGCGCCGGACGCGGTATTGCAATTGCAGGCTACCCGCAAGGAATTTGAAGGCGATTTCACGGCAATGATGTATCCATTGTTAAAAATTAGCAAAAAATCACCGGAGCAAACGGGCGAAGAAGTAGGTGACCGGTTGCGGCAACAATGCCCGGAAGTCGCTTCTTTCAATGTGGTGAAGGGTTTTTTGAATATTAAATTATCAGCGGATTTCTGGCATAAACAATTTGCCGCCATCGCCGGCACGGAACGCTATGGAATGTATCCGTCTTCGGGAAAAACAGTCGTTATAGAATACTCGTCGCCCAATACAAATAAGCCGTTGCACTTGGGGCATATCCGCAATAATTTGTTGGGATGGTCGGTAGCGCAGCTTCTGGAAGCCAACGGGCACAAGGTAATCAAAGTAAATTTGGTGAACGACCGCGGTATTCACATTTGCAAGTCCATGCTGGCATGGCAAAAATGGGGCAAGGGCGAAACGCCGGAATCGACCGGAAAGAAAGGCGATCATTTGGTAGGGGAATATTACGTGTTGTTCGACAAAGAATATAAAAAGCAACTGACGGCGCTGAAAACACAAGGCAAAAGTGACGCCGACGCCGCCAAACAGGCGCCGGTGACGGGCGAAGCGCAGGAAATGCTGCGTCGGTGGGAACATGGCGACGAAGAAACAGTTAGCCTGTGGCGCATGATGAACGCGTGGGTGTATGCGGGTTTTAATGAAACTTACCAAAAACTCGGCGTGCATTTTGACAGGATTTATTACGAATCCGGCACGTATTTATTAGGCAAAGAAATAGTAGCTGAAGGTTTGCAAAAAGGCGTGTTTATGCGGCATCCCGACGGTTCGGTGTGGATAGATTTAACGGCTGACGGTTTAGACCAAAAATTAGTATTGCGTTCCGACGGCACGTCGGTTTATATGACGCAAGACCTTGGAACGGCGCAGCAGCGCTACGAAGAATATCATTTCGACGAACACATATACGTGGTGGGCAATGAACAGAATTATCATTTTCAGGTGCTCAAATTAGTATTGGAAAAATTAGGTTATGCGTGGGCTACGACTATCTATCACCTGTCATACGGTATGGTGGAATTACCCGAAGGTAAAATGAAATCGCGCGAAGGCACAGTAGTGGACGCCGACGATTTGATAGATGAAATGATCACCACCGCCCGGGAAACTTCCATGGAATTGGGTAAACTCGACGAGATACCGGCAGGCGAACAACAACGCCTGTTTGAAATGGTCGGGTTGGGAGCGTTGAAATATTTTATCCTGAAAGTAGACCCCAAAAAGACGATGCTGTTCGACCCCCGGGAATCTATTGATTTCAACGGCAACACCGGTCCATTTATCCAATACACCCATGCCCGTATAAAATCGGTGTTGCGCAAGGCGGCGGAACAGGCATTGCAGCCTGCATTGACCAATGCCGCATGGATGGAAAAAGAAATTTCACTCATAAAATTACTCCATGCCTTTCCTGCAAAAATCCGCGAAGCGGGCGACGAACATTCACCGGCTTTGATAGCCAATTATGCCTACGAACTGGCGAAAGAATTTAACCAGTACTATCATGACGTTCCCATACTGAAAGAACCCGGCGCCGATTTGAAAAAACAACGCTTGCTGCTGTTGCAACAGGTAGCTGTCGTACTAAAAACAGCCATGAATATTTTAGGCATCGAACTGCCGGAAAGAATGTAGCAATGAATTTGAAAGAACACAAAAGAAAATGCGTGTAATGGCAAATTATTTTTTTATCTTTGCGCTTACCTTACATTAAAACACATATGGCAACAACCCATCGGCAAAATCCAAGAAGCAATAAACAACAGCGGGTTTCACAAAAGAACAAACCGCAACCGGCGATACGGGAAACGCCTCTTTCTTCCAGAAAGGCTTTTTACATTCTGTTGGCATTATTGGGCGGAATGCTGTTATTCGTGTTCCACGACTTTTTACTGCTGAACAAAGTATTTTTGTATAAGGACATCGGGAGCGATTCTATCAATGGATGGTATCCTGATATGTATCATATTGCCGACTATTTGCATAATTTGGACGGTTTTCCTCGTTGGTCATTTTATTTGGGAATGGGGCAAAATGCAACAGGATTTCTTTTTGGAGATCCTTTCGAATTGTTATTATATTTCTCCGACCCTAATAATATTGCCTATTTAGTAGGCATTACAGAAGCATTGAAATTTCTCTGTGCCGGTTTATTGTTCTATTTGTTTTTACGCGAACTGGCGCTTACGCCTTATACAGCAATTATTGGTGCAATGTGTTTTGCTTTTTGCGGATTTATAGTACTCGGAAGCTGTTGGCGTATTTTTTCGGCGGAAACTTACCAGGTGGCTTTTCTACTCTTTTCGATAGAAAAGTTATTACATAAAAAATGGTGTTTCTTTCCTTTTGCTATCGCCTTGATCGGAGTTACTGTTTCGTTCAATCTTTTTATTTATACGATTGTTACAGGGGTCTATGTATTGCTGCGCTTGTATAACCAATACGGATGGAACAGGAAAATTATTACTGTTTACGGGCAACTCATTGGATTAGGTATTTTAGGAGTAGGCATCAGCGCTTTTATTTTAATAAGCAAGGCACAATTGATGCTTGACAGTCCTCGTGTAAGCGGCGAGGTATCCTATTTTTCCCAATTGATGAATACCCCCCTTTTTCAACCAGATGGGCTATTAGATAATTTTACCAAAATAGGGCGGTTTTTTTCCAATGACATGTTAGGTACGGGGAATTATTTTGCCGGCGCTGAAAATTATTTGGAAGCGCCTTTGTTTTATGGAGGTTTGCTTAGCTTGTTGTTATTTACACAATTCTTCCCTGCGTTGTCGAAACGAAAAAAATGGGTATTTTGGATAGTATTTATATGCGCACTTTTACCATTCATCTTTCCTTTCTTTCGTTATGCGTTCTGGCTGTTTGCAGGAAAATATTATCGCGGATTGTCGTTCTTGTTTTCATTATTGTTACAAATGTTTGCACTGTTGGCATTAAACCATATTTGCATTACGCGTAAAATAAATTATAAAATTCTGGCAGGTACTTTTGTCCTGCTGCTCCTTTTACTCTCCTTCCCTAATATATTAGGCGTACAACATCCGTACCAAGCCGGACAACCGCTTTTCCAAGCCGGATTACAATCATTCTGTTTACTCTTCTTATTATTCTATGCCGTACTGCTCAGCCTGCTTCCTGTAAAAAGTGCGGGGCGTTATGTAAAGCCGCTTTTAATCGGGTTG
>JAIRLT010000220.1 GCA_031259225.1 Prevotellaceae bacterium | reverse complement strand
TTATTCACCGCCGTAACAACATACGCTCCTTTCTCGCTCACCCGGTAAGAGGAAGCGGAAGTGATAGCCACTACATGCGGTTGGGTTTCATTTTCCGGCGTTACATACACTACCGCCTGCAACCCATACGCATTCCATGCCAGCGTAGTGCCGTTGAGCGCCACACCGGTAGGCGTTTTAGGGTCGGACAAGGTTTTGCTTCCAAGGAAAGGACGCACCGCCGGATACTTGTAAATGTTTTTCAACGCGTCGGTAACGCCGACTTTATTGGCGACCACGCTGCTCGCATTATACAGTGCGCTGCCTTGGACTTTTGACTGCCTGCCCGCCAGCCGGAACTGTTCCGTCAGTTCGGAAGCGTTTTGGAATTTTGTTCCCGCCGCAGGGTCGCCGAATTTATAAATAGCATACCCTATCATCGGCACCGCTTTGAAGCTGAATTGTGCCCAGTAATCGGCAAAGTAGTTAAACTCGTTGCTGGCGCTGCCGGTCTGCTGGTATATCTGCGGAATAATCACATCTATCCACCCTTCCTGACACCATTTGTCCGTATCGGCATAGAGCGACCGGTTGTAGTTTACGCTGGAGGTCGGGCTGATAGAGAAAACCACGCCGGGATTGTTCGCCGCAATGGTTTCCGAGATCTTTTGCACTACCTTGTTTACATTGCCGAAACGAAATTCCGATACCGTATTGTAGCCCGCCCCGTAGAGGGCGTATTCCGCCGCGTCGTCCACGCCCGTAGAGGCGTAATAAGAGGGATCTGGGTAGAAATAATCATCGAAATGAATGCCGTCCACGTCGTACTTGGTGATAATATCTTTCACGATGTCGGCTATGCGCTGCTGCACTTCCGGCAATGCCGGGTTATAGATGCGCCAGCGGTCGTAGTCCTTCACCCATGCCGCAGGGATTTTCGGGTCTAAAGCGATGTATGTGCCCGACGCCGACGTCCGTGTGTCGATGCGGAAAGGATTCAGCCACGCATGAAATTCCAGACCGCGCGCATGCGCTTCGTCGATGAAGAACTGCAACACGTCGTAGCCGGGGTCTTGCCCCGCCGTGCCCGTAATAAAACGGCTCCACGACTCATACGGCGAATTGTAGAACGCATCGGCGCGCGGGCGCACCTGCACAAACACCGTATTGATGTTCAACTCCACAAATTTGTCGAGGTAGTCGGTATATTCTTTTCGTTGTGCAGCTGCACTGGTACTTCGGGGCCAGTCAATGCGACTTTCCGTAGCAATCCACACTGCGCGCATTTCCTTTTTCGGCAGGTTGTCGTCTTCCGACGGCGTTGGTTCCGGCGGCGTTTCGCCGCCGCCGGGTCCATCGTCTTTGTTACAGGAAGCGAAAAAAGCAACCAATGTTATTATCGTTATATATCTTAAATATCTTTTCACCGGTAATTTTTTTGGTTATTCCGCTTTTACTGCTTTTGGCGCTTTGATGACTGCGAAGCCGCCGCCCGGGGCTGCGCCCATCAGGTACAGGGCGTTTTCGGTTTTTGCGACGCCCAAATTAGAGGCATACACACTCGAAATAGCCGCCCCGCCAAGCGGGAAAGTATACAGCGCGTTCTTGTTCTCGCGGGCATCGAAAAATTCCAGCGCTTCCTGCGTCGTGGCGCCGGTGGTGATGTCATATACATACAGCGTAGCTGCTTCCGTGCCCTGTGTCGAAGACTGCACCAACAAATAACGTTCTTTATTAAATGAAACTACTGTGGCATCGTTGCTTTGCAGCGGCACCGAACCGCTCGCCATAGTATAGATTGTACCGCCGTCGGCGTCCACCAACTGGAGGTTGGCAAGATAACCGGCATAAATATACTCGTTCGACGAACCGTCCACTTGCCGGTAATTTGACCACCAGCCGGCGTAGGTTGGCGGGCTCATTTGCGCAGGCGAGGCGCCAATGGTCGTAAAGTTCGTAACCGACAGGCGCAGCACATACGGGTCGGCGGCTACCGTCGCCCGGTTGTTGCCTAAAAAGATATAGCCGTTGCCGTTTTCATCCAGTTCTACCGACATGGCGTCGCCGAAACGTCCGGCATTAGCCGGATAAGTAGGAAGTCCGTCATTACCGTTAGTGAAATTGCCGACTAATTCCGGCACGGCTTCGGGCGAAGCATAGTGATATATTTTCAATGCCTGGCTATTTCCCAATATCGCCAGGTTACATATATATATATGTCCATGCGACAGGCGACCCGAACTGTAGGCAAAGGTGCCGTCGGCTACGCCGGTCAGGTCAAGCATAATGGGATTGCTGATGTCGCCTGCCGCCAAATCCGCCATGCGCAGCACGTGCGGCGCGGTGGCGCGGGATACCAGCAATACATAGTTGGAGTCCATGTCGGCGCTGCGGGTGCTCCCTGCGGACAGGTCGGAATAAACAGTGCCGCCATTGTTCGAGAAATTATAGATTTCTACTTTTTCCCGGTCAAAGTCCGCACCCCAAACCGGCACGTCTTTCTTAATCGTTACGGAATATTCCCGTTTCCGGATGCCGTTCACGACGGCAATGGTGCGCGTCAGGCGCGTGTCGGCAGGTCCCATGGAAAAATTATATATTTCTTCATCCAGGCGCGCCCGTTCGGGCAGTTCGGCTTCAAAGCGGATGCGGGAAAAGTCGCTCAACGTATCCACATCGGGGAAACTGATTTCCTTGTTTATCTCATCTACCTTGCCCAC
>JAIRLT010000107.1 GCA_031259225.1 Prevotellaceae bacterium | reverse complement strand
CTTGCCTATATAGTTGCCGCCCTTCAGCCCGGCAAGCGCCACAGCTGCAGTAATCAAAAAGACCAGCGCGCTTTCCGTTACCAAGCCGGACAGCGGCAACCGGACTAACGCCAAACTCACGCCTACCGCCATGGCGTCAATGCTGGTAGCCAGTGCCACAATAAGCAATACGCGCCTGTTTTGTAAGTTGGTTGAGTGCGTTGTTTCTTTTTCAAAACTTTCCAAAATCATTTTTCCGCCGATGAATGCCAGCAGTGCAAAAGCTATCCAATGGTCGAATGCCGCGATACGGGCGCTTATCGGCATGCCCAGCAACCAGCCTGCAACGAGCATGAGGGTCTGCGCGGATGCCAGCACTGCGGCAATTTTTATCCTGCCTCCCGCCGTGTATTTCACACTTACCCCGCCGGATAACGATATGGCAAACGTGTCGAAACATAAGCCTGAAGCTAATAAAAGTAATGAAAGGAAAGACATGGGAGTTGAAAATTGAGAATTGAAAATGCAGTTGTAGTTAGAGGAGTGAATGGGGTTAGCGCTACGGTAATCTTTAAATTTTTAAATCTTTTCCCCGCCGGCGAGGAGTTCTTTTGCGTTGTCTATGGCGGCTTGTGTGATGTTTTGCCCGCTTAGCATTTTGGCAATTTCCATGACGCGTTCACCGACAGAGAGCAGTTTCATCCGTGTAACGGTAGCGCCGGCAGCGTCCAGTTCCTTGTATACGGTAAAATGCGCATTCCCTTTGCTGGCAATCTGCGGCAGGTGTGTGATGTTTATCACCTGCATGTTTTTCGACAGTCCGTAAATAATTGAGCCCATTTTATCCGCCACTTCGCCGGAAACGCCGGTATCAATTTCATCAAAAATAATTGCAGGTAACCCGGAACCTTTTACCAGCAGCGATTTCAAGCATAACATCAAGCGCGATATTTCACCGCCCGACGCTACGCGCGAAATTTCCTGCGGCAAAATTTCTTTGTTTGCCGAAAAAAGGAATTGTACCGTATCGTTGCCGGCGGCAGTGAAAAATTCCGTTTCGGTAATGGAAATGGTAAATACCGCATGGGGCATGCCCAGCAAGCGCAGCATCCCTGTGATGTATTGTGTGACGGAGGGGATTATTTTTTTCCGGTGTTGCGAAAGTTGCACCGCCTGTTCTTTTACTTGCTCCAGCTGCCGGGCGCTTGCGGCTTGCAGTTCCGCCAATTGCCGGTCATAATTTTCAATGGCGTAAATATTTTTCCCCAACTGCTCCTGCAATGCCAACAGCGCTTCTACCGAATCAACCCTGTGTTTTTGCTGCAAAGCGTAAAGGGTATTTAGGCGGCTTTCTACGACTGCCAGCCGGTTGGCGTCGGTTGATATTTTTTCGTTGTCCGATGCGATTTCACTTGCTACGTCGCGCAGTTCCACGCGGCACGAGGCAATGCGTTCCGCTAATGCCGCCGCTGCCGGCAGTACAGCCGCAATGCGCTGCAAGCTTTGTCCCGCGTCGCGCAGCAGGTTATCAACCGAATTTTCGTCTTCCTGCAATAATGCGCTGCCTTTTGCCAATGCCAATTTTATATCTTCCGCATGGGTGAGTTGTGTCAATTCGTCTTCCAACGCCTGTTGTTCGCCGGGTTTCAGTTGCACCGTCTGCAATTCGTTGTACTGGAATTGCAAATAATCATAATCGGCTTTACTGCGTTCTGCCTTTTCCTGCAAGGCTTGCCATTGGGTACAGGTGGTTTTGTATACGGAAAAAATCTTGCGGTACTGCTGCAACCGTTCATTGTTTCCCGCTTGTGCATCCAGCACGGACATTTGAAAAGCAGAAGAATTAAGTATTAAATTCTGGTGTTGCGAATGAATATCAATTAACCGCTCGCCCAGTTCTTTCAATACATTCAAGGTAACTGGCACATCATTCACAAATGCACGTGACTTGCCGCCCGGAACAATCATACGGCGAAGCGTAATAACCGGCGCGTAGTCTATATCATTATCTTCAAAAACCATTGACAGCCCATAGCCATCAATGGAAAATTCGCCTTCGACCACGCAATTTTTCGTATCATCTTTGAGTGCGGATGTGTCTGCGCGTTGTCCCAAAATAAGCGACAGCGCCCCCAACAGGATAGATTTCCCCGCGCCGGTTTCACCCGTAATAATGCTTAAACCACCCGGAAACGTAATGTGCAGTTTATCTATCAAGGCATAATTTTCTATGGTCAGAGATTGCAACATGGGAAGGTAGAAGTTATGGGTTAAGGGTTAATGGCGCCATATTCGTTAAAATGAGTTGGTATTTTCTTTTAGTTTTTTATACTTTTGCTCATTGGCTTTGTCCACTTCCGTAAGGATTTGATAAACGCGGTTACGGTCTTGCTGCGGCGCTTCCGAAAAGATATTGACTATTTCGTCGGCTTTGGCATCAAAAAATAATTTCAGGAAAAATAGATACGGGTCGGGACGTTCACGGTACAGTCGTTGAATATCTAATATGGCATTCAGCACTTCGTCGCGACCGTCGGCTATCTGTTCGCTCATGCGGTCAAGCCCCAGCCGGTGGTACTTATAGTATACGCCGCGTTCTATGTTGTATTTGGAATTTAATATATTTTCAATCATCCAATAGCGGTTATTTCTTGAGCCGTCGTAAGGTTTCCAGCCGCTTTCCGTCGCATTTTGCGCAAGCGATACGATTTGTTCCGCTTTTTTAAACCATTCCGTACCGCCGCGCAATGAAAAGGTATCATAGTCCAAACCCAAGATTACATAAGCATAGAACGCTATCAACGACGATAACGGCGAATACTGATTTTCGTTAAATTCTATTTTATCGTATTCGATGTACCGGAACGCAATATCATTATCCATAAAATTAAACACCGGTGAAGTATAGGCGCTGCCATATACCGGACGGCTCAACTGTACCTGCAACGAACCTTTGAAATCACTTGCGCCGATTTGTTCATTGATGGTTATAAAAATGGAGCATTCAATCCGTTCATCGGTAGCGTACACATGTGGCGTCCATGCCGTATTGTTTATAAATTCGTACAAGTCCCGTTGCAGTGTATTGAATATGGATTTATTGGTGCCTTGTATCCGTGCAGAATTAACGCTGATATTGCAGCGCAGTTCTTGCGCCTGCAAATTTATTGCCCACAAAAAAACAATCAGGAAACTAATCTTTTTCATCTTTTATATTGTTAGTCGTAAGTTGTAAGTCGCAACAATCGCAGTGGCGTCAGCCCAAGTCCGTAAATTATTCGTAAGTCATTCCGGCGTTAGCCAAATTCATACTTTCTCACTCATCACATCAACAACCGTGTCAATAATAATTTCGGCAACCTCTTGCTTCGGCAGTACCGGACAGGTTACAACGGTTCCGTCTTTTTTGATGATGGTGATTTTATTCGTATCGCTGCCAAATCCCGCGCCTTCGTCATTCAGGGAGTTCAGCACAATCAGGTCGAGATTTTTGGCTTGTAATTTCTTTTGGGCATTGGCTAATTCGTTGTCGGTTTCCAATGCAAATCCCACCGTCAATTGATTTTTCTGCTTTTGTTTCCCTAATGCGGCAGCAATATCTGCCGTAGGCTTTAGGGTTATAGATAGGGACTCTTTTCCCCTTTTGATTTTGTGTGTTGATTTTTTCTCCGGCGTATAATCCGCCACTGCCGCGCAGAGAATTGCGGCGTCTGTGCCGGCAAAGCGTTCGATAACGGCTGCATACATCTCCGCCGCCGCAGTAACACGCACCAATTCGACTCCCCGCGGAACAGGCAGCGACGTGGGACCACTTATTAACAGCACTTGCGCGCCGCGATTTGCAAGGCTTCCAGCGAGCGCATATCCCATTTTTCCTGATGAATGATTGCCGATAAACCGTACCGGGTCTATCGCTTCGTACGTGGGACCTGCCGTTACAAGAACTGTTTTACCGGCTAACGATTTTTTTTTTACGAATAACCGCTCAATAAAAGCAGCGATCTTTTCGGGTTCTTCCATACGTCCCTTTCCTTCCAGCCCGCTTGCCAACTCGCCTGCCGGAGGTTCGATAATATGAACGCCGTGTTTTTGCAATGTTTGCAGATTGCTTTGCGTCGCCGGATGCTTCCACATATCCATATCCATTGCCGGCGCGGCTATTACCGGGCAGCGCATGGACAAATATGTTGTGAGCAACAGATTATCGGCTATGCCATGCGCCATTTTCGCGAGCGTGTTTGCCGTAGCCGGCGCCACAACATAAGCGTCAGCCCACAAACCGAGGCTCACGTGGTTGTTCCAATCGCCGTTTTCGGGATTGTAAAATTCCGTCAGTACCGGATGTTTTGACACGGTAGCCATGGTGAGCGAGGTGATGAAATGTTTTGCCACAGGCGTCATAATCACACGCACCTCGGCGCCGTCCTTTACTAATGTACGCACAAGGGCAGCAGCTTTATATGCAGCGATACCGCCGCTTACACCTACTAATATGTGTTTGCCCTTTAACATATATACGATGTGAAGATGTGAAAATATGAAGATGTAAAGATGTGGCTAACGCCGGTGCGCTTGCCCCAACTTATCGCTTACTCTTTATTTTCTTCAATTTTCCGGTAGTAAATTTTCCCTTCTTCAAATTCCTTGATAGCTGTCAGGGTAGGTTTCGGCATGCGTTCAAACTGGCGCGACAATTCTATTTGCTCGCGGTTTTCAAACGTTTCTTCCAACGTGTCGGAATAGCCGGAAAATTCTTCCATCCGATGATTTAATTCCTGCTTTATCTCAGCAGCAATCTGGTTAGAACGTTTGGCAATAATCATTGTAGCCTCGTAAATATTGCCTGTTTTTTGCGACATTTTATTAAGATCGCGGGTAATGGTGTTATTCACCGTTTTTGAGTGTCTTTCCATATTATTTTTTATCTATTTGTTCTTCTTTTTCTTCTTCCGTTTCCGGTATTACGGCAGTTTCATCGCCTAATTCTTTCAGGGCGCCCATATTCATTCTATCCACATCCTTGCGGTATTTTGAATCGGGAAACTCACTGATAAAATTGTAATATTCATCAATGACTGCCTGGAAACGGTCTTTTTGCAAATGACGGAAACTGTTTTCCGCGTATTTGTAAGCTGAGGCAACCAGCAAATACAATATTTCTTCACGATACCGGCTGTCGGGATGGTCTTTCAACGTGGTGCGCAGCGCGGTGGTCGCCGCTTTATAATTTTCTATGTGGTAATATAATTTTGCCGCTTCGTACTGTTTTTCGTCTAACCGTTGTTCCAAATCCTCTTTTATTTTCAAACATTCTTCCTTGTATTGTGTAGCCGGGAAGTTATAAAAAAACTCTTCAATAGCCGTCAATACCTTGTAAGTAGGCGTTTGGTCTAATTCGTAACGATGCGTTTGCGCATACAAAGACTTTATGCGCAATGCCGTAGCTTCTTCTACAAACGGGCTGCGCGGAAAGGTCGTACGGAACTGTTCAAAATAATATTCCGCCGTATAAACATCGCCCCACAAGTAATAACTTTTTGCCAATAAAAAATGCAAACTGTCGTCTTGTTTAGTGCCCCTGTAAAACATGCCGGCTTGGTCGAACAAGGTCGCTGCACGTTCATATTTTTCTGCCTGGTAATAGTCTTTTGCCGCCCGGTATTTCAATTCATAATCGGCGCTTTTGAGAATTTTATCGTATTGTGTAGTACAACCCGATACCAGCAGCAACCAACCGGCGGCAAGCAGTAAACCGTAATAGCGTATCATTATTCCGCACATATTATTGTTCCGTTAAAAATCGTTCCGCATCAATAGCCGCCATGCAACCGGAAGCGGCGGCAGTAATGGCTTGTTTATAGGAAGTATCTTGCACATCGCCGGCGGCAAATACGCCCGGCA
>JAIRLT010000151.1 GCA_031259225.1 Prevotellaceae bacterium | reverse complement strand
ATCATTCCACAGGGCGGACACAACCAAGTAGCCATTGATGTGGTGTGCGGTACTATCCAGCGGGCATTGAGTACAAAATAAAATTTAGTTTTTTAATGGCTGCCTTAATAATGGCAGTTACCCGGAAAATAATTTCCACCCTTGACAACTGACCTTCGGAATAAGCCCGTTGCATTCGCCTACAAACGCCACTAATTTTGTATAAAGCGGCGTTTGCGTAAAATCAGTAGTGTAAACTAATTCGTAGTTCATGGTTGATGGGTTTTATATAAGGTAGCGCGATGAAACTATAATGTGAAAAAGGCATAGTGGCGCTTGGGGGCATAATTTTTTGCTTCCATACTATAAATAATATTTTTGCAAAAACTATAGTTGGCGGAAACAACGGACTCTTTTATGACGCGCATCAGTTCTAGCCGTGTAGCTTGTTGCGACTAGTTGGCAGTCGTTACATGTCGCTGCTGAACCAATACTATAGCCCGCCCAAGTGGAACCGTTCCAAGTGTACCATTGGCTAAAATATACGGTTACTATACCGATAGGCTCTTGATCAAAGCATACACTTTTAATGTCTGCAAAACCAAACTGGTTTGTAGATGTACCGCAGGGTGATGTTGGAGGTCTCAGTGCTATAACTGCGGTGGGTGTATCGCCTATACTACTAATCAATGTGTTCCAATCATTATCGACAGGTAATAACCAACCGGCTGGACATATTCCTTGTATATTACCACCAGTCGAAGAACCACCAAGTACATCCGCATTGGGATATGCCCTGCCACACTCGTCCGGTGTACACCCTACAGCCGGGTACCCTTTTCCCGCATATTTCACATTTTGCGCCAACCACCATTTATTGTCCGGCATCAAAACAATTCTATAATATTCACCGTCGCGCGTGTCTTTTATCCACGCTTCCCAATTCTGTGCACCACTTTGGCGTCGTTGGCAAAGGTGTGTGGCATCAATAAATAAATCGTTTTCTTGATAAGGACAGAAAATACCCGGACATTCTGTTTTATCTCTTATAGTGGTAGGTGTAATGGTCAATGCTGAAGTAGCAAGCGTTTTTTCACTTACTGTTTGGGTAGTTACTCCATTGGAGGCTATCAACGTAAACGGCGGCGTGCCTTTGAAAGTATAAGTGCCATTCGCCGTTGTTACATTCGGCTGGCAATCGGAAGCATAAGCGCACCAATTAAATTTGGTGTTTGCCGGAATGTTGGAAAGCGTTGCCGTAATTGTTGCGCTATAATTGCCGGTAACGCCATTCAGCCAAAAACCTTTGTTGGTGCTTGCATCAAGGGCTGCCGTACTTGTTGGCGAAGAACTGACGGCGGGCGTGCCGGAAATTTCCGCACGCGTCCACGTGTTGCCGGCAGTAGTGTTGTCGGCATTTAGTTTCAAGAAATCAACCCATACCCACACTTTAGCATTGTGTATTTGCCCGGTTACGGTAGGAACGCTACTCCACGATATACGGAATTTTACTATCGGTGGAGCGGTATAAGTGGCGCTCAGCATTTCGATGTTAATGTGACTTTGTGCAAAAACAGCAAAACTTAATCCCATAAGGGAAAGAAAAGAAGAAAGAATTTTTTTCATAATTGTGATTTTTTAATTGTTATTATTTTGTAGCGTCGGGGTTGTTTTCCAAACACAAACTTTTTTTATAAAACAACCCCTTGCTACGATTTTTTATCCGTTGCCAATTTCCAATGTTCCGGTTCTTTATTATACCTTGCGCTATTAGAAACGAAACGTGGATTTTAATTTACTACGATTTGAGGTCTTGCGATACCTGTGTCAAAAACAAATTAAAGCCCACGCATTTGTAGAACTATAATTCCATTAACACATCTGAAATTTCGCAAGTTTCAAATCGAAGAATAAAATCAATAACAAAGAACATTATTAATGCTGCAAATATATTACTTTATTTTTTATCTACAAATTTTTTTACATATTTTTTTAGCGGGTAGACAAAGATATCAAATACCATCGTACAAATATAGTATGGTAGTCGAAAATAAATTTATAAATATAAAATTATAACTCTCCAAATCTATGAAAAAACAGGTACTTTTGGCAAGTTATAAATTTAATGCAACCGAATTTCATGTATTCAAAATTGAACCACTGTTATTCCTGCTCCTCCCCTATCCAAGTGTTCATCGGCGATGGAAGAGATACCTCCGAAAGTATACAGTAATTTGCGGATTTCTTCTTTGAGGATGCCGTTGCCTTTCCCGTGCAGGATTTTTACTTCGCTTGCGCCAACTATCAATGCTTCGTCAATAAATTGCGTAACGTTGTCCAGCGCTTCTTCGGCACGTTGCCCGCGCACATCAATAGCAGTTTTGAAGTTCAGCTTGCGTTGCGATATATTATAGTTTGCGCTCGTCGAAATAACCGGACGGCTTTTCTGCAAACTGCGGAATTCATTGCCGGATATACGTTCCAGATTTCCGGACGGTAGTTCGATAAATATATTTCCAATACCCACCGTAACAACGCCGGTACTTATTTTCACCACTTCGCCGGCTGTATCCTGCCCTTTCAGGCGGACTTTATCGCCTGCTTGCAATGGTTGTTCTTTTGGAATATCCACTCCGGTTCCGGCAGGTTGTTTTTCTTTTTTGCGTTGTTCCCGGCGCTCTTGCCGTTGGCGCAATTGCGCTATCTTTCGATCGATTTTTGCATCAGCATCCGCCGGGATTTCTGTTTGCAATTGCTGTTTGAATTCTTCTACTTGCCGGCGCACTAATTTAGTCCGTTCTTTCTCTGCTTGCGCTTCCTTGATTTCAAGAATTGTCCGTTCGATGCGTTTATTGGCTTCGGCAAGCAGGCGCTTAGCCTCGTCTTTGGCTTCCTGAATAATTTGCTTGCGGATTTTTTGCAGTTCGGTCAATTCGTTTTGATAACGCGCCGTTACGTCCTCCAATTGTTTATCGGTTTGCCGGATGCGTTGCCGTTTCTCTTCCCAGTAGCGTTTGTCGCGGGCAATATTGCGCAAATTTTTTTCGATATTCACATATTGGTTTCCCGCTTTTTCTTCAGCAGTTTTTACAATAGTTTCCGGAAGACCTGTTTTACGTGCCAGTTCAAAGGCAAACGAACTGCTCGGTGCGCCGGTTTCCAAACAAAATAAAGGCTGAATTTTTTGTACATCGAATTGCATTGCGCCATTGACAATGCCTTCCGTAGAGGTAGCATAATATTTCAAATTCGTGTAATGCGTCGTAATCACGCCAAAGGCTTGCCGCTTCACTAAGCAGTCAAGCACAGCTTCGGCAATAGCGCCGCCGGCTGCCGGTTCCGTACCGCTGCCGAACTCGTCAATAAGCACTAATGTATTGGGGGTGGCATATTGCACAAAATATTTCATGTTCAACAAACGTGAACTGTAAGTACTCAAATCGTTTTCGATAGACTGTTCATCGCCGATGTCAATACATAAATCATTAAACAAACCCATTTCGGAGTTTTCGGAAGCGGTAACCAAAAAGCCGCACTGCAACAGGTATTGCAAGAGTCCGACGGTTTTCAGGCACACCGATTTTCCGCCGGCATTGGGACCGGAAATAAGCAAGATATGTTTTTCGCGGTGAAGTTGTAAATTCAAGGGAACAATGGTTTTCCCTTCTTTCCTCAAAGTTTTTTCCAACAACGGATGACGCGCTTTTTGTAAATTTATTTGCGGCATATTATATACAATCGGTTTTACGGCGCCGGCTTCAATTGCCCATTGCGCTTTGGCGCGGATAAAATCTATTTCACCCAGTAAATCCGTTGCCATCATGACATCATCCAGATAGGGTTGCAAAAAGGTGGCAAAAACTTGCAGGATTTTTAATATTTCCCGTTGTTCGGCATAGCCGAGTTCCTTGATTTCGTTGTTCAGTTCGACGACTTCCAGTGGTTCCACAAAAACTGTTTTTCCGGTAGCCGATTCATCGTATACTAATCCTTTTATTTTCCTTTTATTTCCAGCCGGTAACGGAATGACCGCGCGTCCGTCACGAATAGAAATGGCTGCATTTTCAGCCGCCA
>JAIRLT010000100.1 GCA_031259225.1 Prevotellaceae bacterium | reverse complement strand
GCTTGCAACTGCTCGAACGCGAAAAGCGCGTGTTCGCCGGGAACCCGCAGGCACAGCCCCAGCTCAAAGGTTACAATTATATCTTGCGGCGCCACTTGAAGCCCGAAGCGCGCAAAGATATTATTGACGCGCTGGCGCAGCACCATATTGTCCCCACGTCGATGATTGATATCAGCGACGGGCTGGCGTCGGATGTCCTGCACTTGTGCAAGCAATCGGGGTGCGGCGCGCGTATTTATTTGGATAAACTGCCCATTTCGTCCGAAACCTTCCGGTTTGCGGAAGAGATACACATAGACGCGGTTACTGCCGCCCTGCATGGCGGCGACGACTACGAACTGCTCTTCACCGTGCCGGTTACGCTCCACGATACTATCCGCAAGGAATTTCCGGGCATAGACGTCATCGGTCACCTGTGCGGCGCATCCGAAGGCGCCTGCCTCCTCACGCCCGACAACCAGGCAATCGCCTTGACCGCGCAAGGCTGGAAAGCAGGTTAAAGATTACAAAACACAGGGATTTCAAACCGCCACCGTATGCCAACCGGCGCTCGCTACCGGGAGCGGACGGCTCGCTACCGGGAGCGGATGACTCGCTCCCGGGAGCGAATGACTCGCTCCCGGGAGCAAATGACTCGCTCCCGGGAGCGAATGGCTCGCTGACCTCCCTGAGCGACTCGCTGACCCCAGTGAGCGACTCGCTGACCTCAGCGAACGACTCGCTGACCTCCCTGAGCCGACCGGATGCGTGGTTAGTCCTCGTCGTCGTCTTCCACCGGGTAGTCCACTATTTCGAACGTCCGGTACACCGTTGCTTCGTTCCCATGCACATCGGTGGCGGAGATGCCGAGATGGTACTCGCCCAAAACGGCATTCGCGGGAATAGCCTCGCTATGCACATGGACATGGTGGTTTTTTAACCCTTTCGCGTCGTCGTAGGTTTTTTGGTAGCTCCATTGCACGGGCTCCGACAGCGGTTGCGCCTGCAACGACAGCGAATGCGAGTGCCCGCCGCCGTAGTGGATGTCGATTTTGTACCAGTTCAGCCCCGATGCGTCTTCAAGGTCAAACTCCATGTGTACGCCGTGTTCACTGCCTGCGGTGAACGGCTGTCCTTCTTCCGGCTCTTCCAACGTAATCACGGGCGCGTCGGTTTCGTCGTGTTTGCAATGGCTAAAAGCAAGCCCCATCAACAAGAGGATGGCAAGTGGGAAAATTTTTTTCATGATGTGTTTTTTAAAATTAGTGAATAAATAAAATACGTTAATTATTGAATAAAATTTGCAGCGTTATTAAGAAATTGCGCCCTGTTTCGGGCAAATCCAGCCGGCGGTAGAAGCTGAGGTGCTTGTAATATGCCGTGTCGAACAGGTTTTGCACTTGCAGCAGGAGCAGCAGGTTCATTCCCCGCCCCGACGGGATACCGGCAGCCCATGAGAGGTCGAACAAATGGTAAGCCGGCGTGGCGGCTTCATTGCGCGCCACACGGTTCTGGGCGGCGGCATAGCGGCAAGTTACCGCCAGCCGGTTATTCGTGAGGAACCACAAGCGTTCCCACCGCACGCTCATTTCGCCGGTAATGTTCAACGGCGGCGTGAATGCCACCGGGAAGCCGCTTTCGAGGTCGGTTGCATGCACGTATTCCGCCGCGACGGACATCCGGAAAATTTTTGCAAAATCCACCTGCGCTTCCACCTCGCCGCCTGCGCGGAATGCCCGTGATTGAACGTACCTGTAAATTTGCCCCGCTTCGGGCAACGGCGAAAATTCACCGGTGGGATGCAGGAAAATGAAGTTAGGGAAATAACTGCCGAATACGCTCGCCGCCGCCGCTGCATGCCGGAAGAAACCGTCGCCCCATGTTTGTTTGAACGCCACATGCACGTCTGTCTGGTAGGCTGTTTCGGCATTGAGCGAGCTGTCGCCGAGTTCATAGCGGAGCAACCCATGCGCAATCCCGTTCGATGCGTACTCGTTTGCAATGGGCATGCGGAAACTCTTGCCGGTATTGGCTTTTAACGTCCACCGCCCATCCGGCTGGTACGCCAGTCCCGCCATGAAACTCACGTCGCCCGCCGGTTTCCGCATCCCGGAAACGCGGGAAAAACCGTCGTACCGGTGGATATGTATGCTCCCATAGTCATAGCGCACGCCGGCAGCGCCGGCAAGTACGCCGGAAAAACGGAAACGGTCAATCACAAAAATGCCCGCCGCCGGTTGCTCAAACTCCGGCAACAGGAACAGGTAACCGCCTACCCGGTTGTGCTGGTATTCCGCATTAACGCCCGCCTGCAAGATATTGTCCGGCGTATTCCGGTATTCCCACACGGCGTTCAGGCTGGCGGTTTGTAACCGCAGTTCCAGTTCGAGGTTTCCTTCGGGCATCGTCCCGAGCCCATGCGTATGCGGCGCCGAATATTCCCGCCGGAGGTTGTACTGGTAACCCGCATCAACCGTGAGCTTATGGCGGCTGTGGAGGTAAAAAACCTGGTTGGAAACCACCTTGAAATGATTGCCCTCGTGGTACGGCAAACCAATGGCGCGGTAATGCCCCTCGTCGTCCATATTCACGAGGAACGGCAAACCGCTGGCGCCGGCGAAAAAACCGTCTTTGGAATGCACGTTGTTTACATGCAGCGTAGCGGAATACTTAGCATTGCGCCAGCCCGCCTGCCATGCCGCATCCATTTCCCTTCCCGCCGTGTTTTTCAGCACGCCGTGATGAAGAGGGTATTCGTAACCGTTATAGATAAATGTTTTTGCCGGCACGCGGTAGCTCTCAAAATTCTGGTAAGTAGCCTGCGCCTGCACAAATTTATTTTCCTTTTGATAATACACATTGCCCGATCCGCCGAAGAGCCGGTTATTGCTGTTTCCGTTGAGCAGCAAAGACCCCGAGAGCCCGTCGCGGGGTTTCCATTCATGCGAACGCACAATAATAACGCCCGCCATAGCGTCGGAACCATATTGCAGGGAAGCCGGTCCTTTCACAATATCTACCTGTTCAACGGCATACTGGTCAATTTCCAGCCCATGGTCGGCGCCCCACTGCTGTTCTTGTTGCTTGATGCCGTTTTCCGCCACCACCAAACGGTTAAACCCCAACCCGCGGATAACAGGCTTGGAAAACCCCTGCCCCACTTGGAACGCATGGATACCGGGAAGTTTTTCCAGCGTATTCATCAAGCTGCTGCCCCTGTTTTCCTGCATATATTCCCTTCCCGTACGGAGAACGGCGAGCGGTTGCCGTTGCCGGCTTGCAGCCGCCGTATTTCCCGTTACGGTTACTTTGTCCAAGCCTATCGACCGGCGGATGCTGTCGGCTTCCTGCGCATAGCCCGCCGCCGCATTCCCACACACGTATAGGATAATTAGTAAAAATGACCTCATGAATTTTGCCGGATGGGATAAATTTAACTTTTTTTCAGGTGCGTTTTCAAGCGCTTGCTTTTTGCCGGCGGCAAGCAATTGGGACAGTAACCGGAAATAAAACAGGAAAGACCGGACATCCTGTACCCGCGCGGAAGCCGCAGGATCTGCTGCGTTGCTTCGATGCACGAAACCGTTTCACAGGAAATGCACCGGAAATGTAAATGGTCATCGTCATGGCGTCCGGAGGTGCAGTCGCGGCACAAGGCATAGTAGGTTTTCCCGTTGTCGTCAGCTACTTTGTGCACCAAGCCGTCGTCGCAAAAGCCTTGCAGGATGCGGTACACCGTAACCCTGTCTATTTTCCCGTCTAATTGTTGCACAATGTCGCTGTGGCAACGCGCCGTTACCGGCTCATTCAACAATATGTCCATAACCATTTGCTTGGTCTTGGTATTTCTTTTCTGTTTTTCCATAAAACAATTTTATTAATGCTACAAAGTTACAATAATAATTTAATATTACAACACTGTGGCAATAATTCTTTTTATGGGGACTATATTATTATATTAAAAAAAATGGTTATTTTTACATAATTTAAAAATTGAAGAACAATGGCAACAGTAGTAAAATCAACCGGAAAGAACAATTTGTTTATACAGGGATTAATTTTTAGTTTCTTGGGAGTGCTATTAATCCTGTTTCCCGATATATTGACGGACATGCTGGGTATAATCCTTGCTATCGCCTTTTTTATTATAAGCATTTCGGCGGTTTGGTCATATATCCGGCAACGGGAAACCACAGAGAAAAACCCATGGTATTTAATTGCCGCCGCCATAGTCCTTGTGGCGTTAGGCGTGTGTTTACTGGTGTTCCCCAATCTTCTCAAAACGTTGTTGGCAGTGAGCGCCGGCATTTGGATGTTAATACGCAGCGTGCAAATTATCGGCGCAGCCATCACCCTGAAATCATTCGGGATGATTGACTGGGCATGGTTTATTTTAGTCGGTTTATTAACGTTGTTAATGGCGGTTATTCTGTTGGCTTTTCCGCAAGCTATCACCGGTTGGGTAGTGCGCTTGCTGGGCATTGCCCTATTGCTGATAGGCGTCTATTACTTCTTTATTTTCTCGGAGTCCGGGAAGCCGACAATTACCGGACAGGAAAACATTTCAAACGAAAACATATAAAATTGCCTGCACCTGCCTCTACAAGGCAGCACGCGGAAACGCCAACAATAGCAGGGTATGGCGCTGCAAGGAAGTAATGTGTTTTTCCAAATAACAAACAATATGCGTGAATTTACATGGGTTGCCGGCGGTACGGGTTTTATTTTCCTTATGACTTGCCTCGGCGCGGCAATGGTTTTTTTCTTCCGGCAACGTACCAGCCGGATGATGCAGACGCTTTTCCTCGGCTTTGCCGCAGGCGTCATGGTTGCCGCTGCCGTATTCGGGTTACTGTCCCCGGCAATTGACGAGGCAAAAGCCATGGGGTATATCGGTTGGTTGCCTGCCGCCGGCGGCTGTGTGCTCGGGGCGCTTTTCCTGTTCGGTCTTGATAAATTGATCCCGCACCTGCATCCGGCAACCAATGTGCAGGAGGGTTTGTCGTCGTCAATGAAACGCACAACCATGCTTATTTCGGCAGTTACTTTGCACAATATTCCCGAAGGAATGGCGGTGGGACTTTCGTTTGCGCTGGCTGCGCAACATGGCGGCGAGCCGGCAATGTACGTGTCGGCTGTAGCGTTGGCATTAGGGATAGGCATACAAAATTTCCCCGAAGGCGCTGCCATTTCGCTACCGCTCCGGCAAGAGGGAATGAAAACGGGAAAGGCGTTTTTACTGGGCTGCGCTTCGGGTATAGTAGAGCCGGTATTTGGTTTTGCGATGGTGTTCCTGTCCGGTTGGATTGCACCGTTGATGCCCTGGATGCTGGCTTTTGCAGCGGGGGCAATGCTGTATGTGGTAATTGAAGAACTCATCCCCGAGGCGCATTTGGGCGAGCATTCCAACATTGGGACGTTGTCGGTAATGACCGGCTTTGTACTGATGATGATACTGGACGTCGCCCTGGGATAAAGCTACATTCATTTTCATAAAATTTTTCCCGCAGTTGGAAGTAATTATTTCAAAATACTTCCGCCATCATGCAGCGGACGCTTCCGCCACCGTTACGTTCAATAATGGGAATAGCTGGTGAAAGCAGTTCGTTGTATTTTTCCAGTGCATCTACTTGTGCAGGCGCCAGCGCATGGCGCGCCGTGCCGGAAAGTATGAGGAAGCGTTTCCCTGAGCGGTTTTGCAGTTGCAGCATATTACCGGCAAAACAGGTCATTTGCGCGACAGTAATGGGTATAATTTCTTTCCCTGCTTCCGTTAATTTATTCGCCAGTACATCCTGTTCCCGTTTATCCGTAATGCTTTCCATGCAGACTACGGCAAAATCTGCTGCCACGCACAGCATCACATTGGTGTGGTAAACGGCTTGCCCGTTCGCATCCGCAGCATGGAACATGACCGGTGAGAAGTGCATTTGCCGGCAAAAATCGTGCAATACTTCTTCATTGGTGCGGGGCGAAAGGCAGGCATACGCTATTCGCCGGCTACGGTCGAACACCATGCTGCCGGTACCTTCCAAGAAAAGGTTTTGCGTTTCGTAATGCGTAAAATCAATAAACTGCCGGATGGTGAAAGCGCTTTTTATGGCGCTTAGCGCCTTGCGTTCCTGCCGCCGGTTCCCGGCAAACATCGGGTACAGGCAGGCAATACCGCCGGGATGAAACGAAATCCAGTTATTCGGGAAAATGGCGTCGGGCGTATGCGGCGCCGGCGTGTCGTCAAGGACGGTTACGGATATACCGTGCGCCCGCAGCAAGGTTACAAATGCGTCAAATTCTTTCAACGCCCCGTCTTGCGCATTATCCCCGCCGTCCTGCTGGAATGTATTGTTTACTGCTGTTTCGGCATTATAGCCGAAACGTACGGGACGTATCATCAACACTTGCGAAGCAATCATAAATCGGCAATTATTTTTTGAACAACTGCGACTAATTCTTTGTCATACATAGAGCCCCTCCTTTTCAATATATTTCTTTAATAATGTATTCATGGCGTCGTGTAGTCGTACAATATCAACTTTACAATGGGTAATTTCTTCCACCTCTTCTTTTATGTGTACTAAATGAAAAGGATTGGGCGTTGCCATTTGAACAAATATATCCAGATCGCTGCCGGGTTTTCGTGCGTTTCGTGCCGTAGAACCAAAAATACCCATAGCGAGGATGCCGTATTTAGTGGCGGCTTGCTCTTTATAATGATGCAATAATGCAATATAATCTTCGCAGTTCATAAATATTAGGTAAAAAATGTAATCGATTTTTTGATGATGCTTACCGCTTCGTGTATTTGCGCTTCGGTAATCACCAGCGGCGGGGCAAAGCGGATAATATGGCGATGGGTAGGTTTTGCCAGCAATCCGTTTTCAGCCATTTTCAGGCATACGTCCCATGCTTCCTTTCCATTGGCAGGCTCAATGACGACCGCATTCAGCAAGCCTTTCCCGCGAATAGCGCGGATCATCGGCGAATGTATTTCCGCCAATTCTCTACGTAAAATCTTTCCCAAACAGTCGGCGCGTTCCGCCAGTTTTTCATCGCGCACCACCTCCAGCGCCGCCACTGCCACCTTGCAAGCCAACGGGAACCCACCGAAAGTAGAACCGTGTTCGCCCGGATGAATGGTCAGCATCACATCGTCGTCGGAAAGCACAGCCGACACGGGCAATACGCCGCCGGACAAGGCTTTCCCGAGTATCAACAAGTCAGGGCGCACATTTTCGTGGTCGCAGCACAGGAGGCGACCGGTACGCGCAATGCCGGTCTGCACTTCATCGGCAACAAAAAGCACACGGTGTTTTTTACATAAACCGGCGCATGTTTTCAAATAGCTGTCATCGGGTACCAATACGCCCGCTTCGCCCTGTATCGGTTCTACGAGAAAGGCGGCGATACGGTCGCCCTGTTCGTTTAATACGCGTTCCAGCGCAGTGGCGTCGTTATACGGGATTTTTATGAACCCGGGCGTGAACGGACCAAACCGGGCATACGCATCGGGGTCGCTCGACATGGACACAATGCTGATAGTACGCCCGTGGAAATTGCCTTCGCAAACAACTATTGCCGCTTCGTTTTCGGGGATATTCTTTTTTACATATCCCCAACGGCGCGCCAGTTTCAGCGCCGTTTCTACGGCTTCGGCGCCGGTGTTCATGGGCAATACCCGCTGATATCCGAAATATTCGGTAACATATTTTTCGTATGTCCCCAAACAGTCGTTGAAAAAAGCGCGCGAGGTTAAACACAGTTGTTGCGCCTGTTCCGTAAGCGCCTGCACTATTTTCGGATGGCAGTGCCCCTGGTTCATAGCCGAATATGCCGAAAGGAAATCAAAATATTTTTTCCCTTCCACATCCCACAGGTAAACGCCTTCGCCGCGCTCCAGCACCACCGGCAGCGGATGGTAGTTGTGTGCGCCGAAGCGGTTTTCCAAATCCATATAAAAGTTGTAAGTCATTTTAGTCATAAGTTATTTTAGTCATAAGTCATTTTAGTCGTAAGTCGTAAGTCATAAGTCGTAAGTCATAAGTTGCGACAAGCGCACCGGTGTTAGCCTAATTCTTAATTCGCACTGGTTAGCCATAAATTGTTTTACATGCATAACGCGTCGCCCACTTTTTCCATTTCCTCGTAAAAATCTTTTCCGAAGCGGCAAATAAGCGGTTCACGGAGGAAACGGAATACCGGTATGTTTTCTTCTTTGCCTTTTGCCCGCGCCGCATCGCACAAATGTTGCCGGTCGTAATTTAATCCGGTATTTTCCTTGAATTGTTTCAAGCGAATGGGATACAACCAACACGAAATCGGTTTGCGGAAAGTGGTTTTTCCTTCGCGGTAGGCGCGTTCAATGGCGCAATAGCAAACGTTTTCCTTGTCAAAACAGGAATAGGCGCATTCCTTATTTGCGATGAGCGGCGTGCCTAATTCATTTTCCGTATCAACAACCGCCACGCCTTGTTTTTCGACCGCTTTAACGCCTTCGGGTTTCATGTAGGCAACGAAGTTCGGGTATTCTTTTTTCAACATTTCCGCTTCGGCTGGCTCGAGCGGTGCGCCGCTGTCGCCATATACGCAACAAATGCCGGCGCACTGCGAAATATCGCACGCAAAGTATTGTTGCCAAATGTCGGCGCTTATCAATTTATCGTCTATCTGTATAATGGATGGCATGATTATATTTTTTATTGCCGCGCAAAACCAATAAAACAAAAGTACGCAAAAAAGCGAGCTTCTGCAAATTTATAGTTTGA
>JAIRLT010000150.1 GCA_031259225.1 Prevotellaceae bacterium | reverse complement strand
ATGATAGTGTAAAAATAATAATAAAATAACCCTTATCATAGCGTTTCAACCAAACGCCATCATCCGTTGCGCCTTGTTCCCGTTAGGGTTTCATCGTGCAACCTTTAGAAAATAAAATGTTCTCGACATAGGTAAAACAGGGGAAAAAAAATATAGCCCCTGTTTCTGCCGTTCAATACATCGCATTACAAGCATATTGAACGGTTAAGGTGCTGTGACACCCGAAAAGGAGCTATAATATAGCTTCGGTGTCAAGGTACCTTTTTATATATTAAAGCGAAGACAAAAATACGAAAAATTATAAAACCATGAAAATAAAATTAAAGTGGCTGCAAATATAGGTATTTCTAATCGAGGTTACGGCGCATGAAAACGGCGCGCTGTAGGTACATTTGTTGTGCGTGGCGGTATTTGAGATCTTTGCATCTTGAAACTTCGGCGCAAAATATAATTTGCCAAATCAAGTATAAGGGTGTAAATTTGCATTCGGGATGCGGCTTTACATCTTTTGTTTTTGCATCATCAAAATAACGTCATTATAAAAACCACATGATACTCGTTGATAATATAACCAAGGTATACGGCGCGCAAAAAGCGCTGGACGGCGTGAGTTTTTCCGTACAGCGCGGGGAAGTGCTGGGGTTATTGGGACCTAACGGCGCAGGAAAATCCACCTTGATGAAAATTTTAACCGGCTACCTTGCGCCAACGGCGGGAAAAGCGGTCGTGAACGGGTTTGACCTGTCGCAACAGTCGCTGGAAGCGCGGCGGACGATTGGGTATTTGCCGGAAAATAATCCGCTGTATCCCGATTTGTATGTGCGGGAATATTTGAAATTCATGGGCGGTCTGCATAAGTTGGGGCGCAGGCTAAACAAGCGGGTAGGTGAAGTTATCGAAAGCGTTGGCATCACCGCCGAACAGCATAAAAAAATCGGGCAGCTGTCGAAAGGCTACCGCCAGCGGGTAGGATTGGCGCAGGCATTGCTGCATGAGCCGCCGGTATTGATTTTAGACGAACCAACCACCGGCTTAGACCCAAACCAAATCATCGAAATCCGCCAACTGATTTCCGGGTTGGGGCGCGAACGGACTATACTGTTTTCAACGCATATTATGCAGGAAGTAGAAGCTGTTTGCAACCGCATTGTCATCATCCATCAAGGGAAATTAGCTACCGATATGCCGCTATCCAAAGCCACCGGCAACGCTTCCGTAGAAAAAATATTCCGTGAATTAACGAAAAAATAATTATCTTTGCCATCAATTAAGAAATATTACAGGATATGGAACCTCATGCGCCACAAAACAACCTGCCGAAAAAAAAATCAGGGAAAGGATTAAAAATAACCGCTATTATACTATTGCTTGTAACAATATTGCTCGTTGCAGTTTTGCTATATGTGCGTAGCGAGACGATTAAAATTGTTGCGGAATTAAATACGGAAAAAGATGAACTGGTAGTAAATCTTGAGCATTTACGCGGGGAATATAATACATTGCAAAGTTCAAACGATACGTTGAACGCACAGCTGGAACTGGAAAAGCACAAAGTAGAGTTGATGATTGAAAAAATCAAGCGCACCGACGCTACCAACCGTGCGCGTATCCGCGAATATGAAAAAGAATTGGGTACATTGCGCGACATCATGCGCGGCTACATCCGGCAGCTTGATTCCCTGAATACCTTGAATATTCAACTGCGCGAAGAAACCTCCACCGCTAAAGCCGAAGCGCGGCAATCGCGTGAAAAATACGAAACGCTGGTGCAGACAACCGATGATTTGGCGCAAAAAGTAGAACAGGGCGGTCTACTGAAAGCCCGCGACGTCGTGATTACCGGCATCAATACAAAAGGTAAAGACGTCACGAGGGCGCGCAGCGCCGATAAATTAAAAACCTGCTTCACGTTGCTTGAAAACAGCATTGCCGAGCGTGGCGTCCGCACGGTGTTTATTCGTGTGAAAGGTCCCGACGGCATCCTGATGACACAATCCCAAAACAATTTATTCCTCGTGGGCGGCGAGCCCCTGGTGTATTCGGATATGCGCGAAGTGGACTACCAGGGCAGCGATATTGAAATGTGTATTTTTTACGGCGGCAACAATGAACACTTCATCAAAGGCGCTTATACGGTAGAAATTTATTCGGGCGGCGGGATCATCGGCAGCGGGCAGACGTTGCTAAAATAATGCTTTATATCCACATTCCGTTTTGTAAACGACTGTGCGCCTACTGCGATTTTCATTCCAGCATGTCGCTGGAACGCAAAGAACAGATGGTGCATGCGCTGTTGTGCGAAATGGAAGAGCGCAAAAATTATTTACCCGCGCCGCTGTTTCCCGCCACTTTGTACTTTGGCGGCGGCACGCCCTCCACGCTCTCCCCCGCCGAATTGCACGGGTTGATAGAAAAAGCCCGCCTGCTTTTCACGCCTCCGGCTTTTTCGGAAATCACCGTTGAAATAAACCCCGACGACAGTACGCCGGAGTATATTGCGCAGTTGCGCGATATGGGCGTAAACCGCCTGAGCATTGGCGTGCAATCGTTTCAGGAGCGGTTGTTAAAACTGTTGCAGCGCAGGCACTCGGCGCAACAAGCGATAGATTGCGTAAAAACGGCACAGTCCGCCGGTTTTAAAAACATCACGATAGATTTAATGTATGGGCTTCCGCAACAAACGCCGGAAGAATGGCGGCAAGACATTGCGCAGGCATTGTCCCTCCACGTGCCGCACATTTCCGCCTATCATTTGAGTATTGAGCCAAAAACGCTGTTCGGCAAACAGTATGCAAAAGGAACGCTTTCGTTGCCGGAAGAAGCAACCGGCGTGCAACAATTTTTATACTTGCACGACACGTTGGAGGACGCGGGATACGTGCATTATGAAATTTCCAATTTCGCCCGCGACGGATTTCGTGCGGAACACAACAGCGGCTACTGGAAAGGATTTCCATACCTCGGCGTCGGACCTTCGGCACATTCGTACAACGGGCAAAGCCGGCAATGGAACATGGCAAATAACCGCCGCTACATAGAGGCGATAGAAAACCGGCAGCCGGCATTTGAAATAGAACTATTAACTACCGGAATGCGCTTCAATGAATACCTGCTCACTTCGCTGCGTACCGCCGAGGGCGCGGACTTGCAATACATGGAAAAGACATTCGGCAAACCGTTTTTGCAGCACTGTTTGCAACAGGCGCAACAGCATTTAAGTGCCGGCGTACTGGTGCGCACCGGTAACCAACTGCAAATCCCGCCGCGCCGCTTCCTGTTGGCAGACGCCATTATCCGCGATTTGTTCCGGATAGAATAAAAATTCTTTGCCGGTAAAAATATTGCGATTTGTTTTTATCCCACGCTTCCTTCCAGCGACACCTGCAACAGTTTCTGCGCTTCTACGGCAAACTCCATCGGCAATTGGTTGATGACTTCGCGGGCGTAGCCGTTTACGATTAATCCGATAGCGTCTTCGGTAGAAATGCCGCGCTGGTTGCAGTAGAACAACTGGTCTTCGCCGATGCGCGAAGTCGTAGCTTCGTGTTCAACGATGGCGGTTTCGTTTTCATTTTCGATATGGGGGAACGTATGCGCGCCACACTCGCTGCCCAACAGCAGGCTGTCGCATTGCGAATAGTTGCGGGCATTTTCGGCGTTCGGTGAAAACCGCACCAGCCCGCGGTAGGAATTTTGGCTTTTGCCCGCCGAGATGCCTTTGCTCACAATCCGGCTGCGGGAGTTCTTTCCAAGATGTATCATTTTTGTGCCGGTGTCGGCTTGCTGGTGGTTATTGGTAACCGCCACCGAATAAAATTCCGAATAGGAATTATCGCCTTTCAAAATCGTACTGGGATATTTCCATGTAATGGCGGAGCCGGTTTCCACCTGCGTCCAGAACAGCCGGCTGTTATCGCCCTTGCAGATGCCGCGCTTGGTCACGAAATTATAGATGCCCCCGCGACCTTGTTTGTCGCCCGGGTACCAGTTTTGCACGGTTGAATATTTCACTTCGGCGTCCTGCATCACCACAATTTCTACTACTGCCGCATGCAGTTGGCTTTCGTCGCGCTGCGGGGCGGTGCAGCCCTCGAGGTAACTCACCCGGCTGCCTTCGTCGGCGACAATGAGCGTGCGCTCGAACTGCCCGGTGCCTTTGGCATTGATGCGGAAATAACTCGACAACTCCATCGGACAATGCGTGTTTTTGGGAATATAACAAAACGAACCATCGCTGAACACCGCGCTGTTCAACGCTGCGAAGAAGTTATCGCCCACAGGGACAACAGACGACAGGTATTTTTTTACCAAATCGGGATAATCGCGCACGGCTTCGCTGAACGAACAAAAAATAATTCCTTTCTCCGCCAGCGATTCGCGGAAAGTAGTTTTTACCGACACGCTGTCGAACACCGCATCCACTGCCACGCCGGCGAGGATATTCCGTTCGTTTAACGGGATGCCTAATTTCTCGAATGTCGCCTGCAATTCGGGGTCGACGCCTGTGGCAGCGGCGGCAGCTTTGGGTTTCGGCGCGGCGTAGTAAATGATGTCTTGAAAATCTATCGGCGGAATTTGCAAATGCGCCCAGGTGGGCATTGTCATGGCAGTCCATTTCCGGAAAGCTTTCAGGCGAAATTCCAACAACCATTCCGGTTCGTTTTTTTTCGCGGAAATCAGTCGGATGGTTTCTTCGCCCAGTCCTTTTGGAATTAAATCCTGCGCCACATCGGTTTCAAAACCTTGCTGGTATTCCGAATTGATGAGTTTTTTTATATCTTTATTTTCGCCGCTCATTGCGTGCAAAGATACAAAATGCCTGCTAAACTTCATAAACTTTAATCTGCCGTAGCGGCTTACTTTGCTGCGTCCCTGCAATGACGCTGCTACGGAGCGCTGCTCCCCTCGCCTTCAGGAGAGGGGTCGGAGGTGAGGACGAATGTTACTGCCCACAACGCCGTCATTCCGACCGGAGCGGCGAGGCACGAGCCGCGTAGTGGAGGAACCTGTTCCCAAACGCAGGGTGATGCAAAGCAACAGGTGCATA
>JAIRLT010000121.1 GCA_031259225.1 Prevotellaceae bacterium | reverse complement strand
ACCGTTTCTGCCGCTTGACCGCTGAAGTTTTTATATCCCTCTATGCAGAAAATGAAAAAGAGCGTTATCTTTCGTTTTTCCAGCAAACTTTGTTGGGCGGTTTTTTCTTCTTCGATGATGTCATATAGCGCATCACCACTTGAGTACCACCATTTCGTGTCTTCAGACAGCAATTCGGGGTAAAAATCGGAGGAATACAAATAATGCAAAGCATCGGTAAATCCTACTTTCTTTTTCTCCATGATAATTTCCGCCAATTGCTGAATTTTGAACGGCATCACAGCTTCTTCTATCTTGCTTGTCGTTTCCATGGCATGACCGCTAATTATCTAACGGAACAAAGTTACAATTATTTTTTTGAAATGCGCTTGGAAAATCAATGTTTTTCATGTAATTTTGTTTTTTGCAACGGAAACAATACTAACTTATAATAAAAGACACATGGAACAGTTGCCATTATTTGTTTTATTGATGTACGCTCTCTACGAAGGGCTGCTTCATGCGTTTGAAGCCGATCATGTATTGGCGGTTACAAATATCGTATCGCAACGGAATAAAATTATTCCTGCCTTGAAAGATGGTGTGTGCTGGGGCTTGGGGCATACCTCCACAATTTTCCTGATAGGGATAATCATCTTGCTATTCAAGGTAAATATTCCCGACAGGATGTTTGCCTATTTCGAAGCCATGGTGGGACTGATGTTAATACTCGTGGCGTCGTACCGCCTTTACGTTTTTTTCAGAAAAGAACGCTTGGAGATACATACGCATGCACACGAACACGCCGGTGAAAATAAACATCCCCACGTGCATGTCCATCTTAAAGGGTAGGGGAGAAGCATTTTACTTTCCATTTACCGGTGAAAATCCCACATTTCTTTTGTATCTTTGTTTCTAAAATAAGGATAACCATTAAGGAAGAATTACAATGCTACATACGGGGACGCTCGCAAACGACACCTTGGGACTATTGAAAACACTGATACCATTTTTATACTCCATACTATTCCTCTTTCCGGTAAACGTTCCGGCGCAGGAAACGGCGCATTACTTCCGCTGGCCTGTGGACGGCACGGTTTCGCTTTCGGCAAACTACGGCGAACTGCGCAGCAACCACTTTCATGCAGGACTGGATATCCGCGTGGGCGGTGTTCCCGGCATGCCGGTGTATGCCGCTGCCGGCGGTTATGTATCGCGTATTGTGGCGCGCCCCAACGGGTACGGGAGGGCGGTATACATCACGCATCCCAACGGCACCACGTCGGTGTATGCGCACTTGCATACGTTTGCGCCCGCACTGGAAGCCTATATCAGGGCGATACAATATGCACGGCAACGCTATACGGTGGACGAACAGGTGGCGGAAGGTGCACTGCCCGTGAAAAAGGGGGAACTGGTAGGCGCTGCCGGCAACAGCGGCTCTTCCGCCGGCGCGCACTTGCATTTTGAAATCCGCCATACTGCTACGGAAACGCCTTGCAATGTCTTTTCCTACGGTTACTACCCGCTTCCGGCAGACACTTACCCGCCCGTCATCCGGAATGTAGCGTTCTTTTCATTCCGGCAGCAGGACGGTATCCCTTATACCGCTAATTTTTATGAACACTCCAAACCGCCGCGGCGCATAAAACAAACCATACATGTTCCCGCTACCTTTTATATAGGTATTGATGCGTACGACGCACAAAACGGCACGCCGGCAAAACTGGCGGTGAACCGTGTGCTGGTGACGCTGGACGGCGCCACCGTTTTCAGTTGCCGTTTTGAAGATATCCCCTTCGATGCGGTACGGTACATCAACAGCGCTATCGCTTACGAAGAGCGGCAACGAAATAACAAAGTATTCTTAAAAACATACATAGAACCGGGTAATAAACTGGGAATTTACCGGGACGTAAAAAACAACGGCTTGCTTTCCTTGCCCGATACTCTGCCGCATGCGGTAGAAATAAAGGTCTTCGACGATGCCGGGAATGTAGCGGCAGCCGCCTTTACCGTGCAGAAAAAAACGGGCAACCCGGCAAGCCTGCCTGCACCGGAAACAGCCGCGCTAATTACCGCCCATGACGACCGTCCCACCACCATTGTAAAAGACGGGCTGTCTGTTGCCATTCCCAAAGGCGCGCTGTACAAGCCGGCAGGATTATTCATAGACACCATTGCCGGGAAACCCGGCGGTGCCTACTCGTCCCTGTGGCGCATCCATACGCCGGAAACGCCCCTGCACTACGCCATGACCCTTAAAATAGCCGCCGATATTCCCGGTACGCTTGTTCCCAAAGCCCTGATAGCGGGCATGGACGGCAGCCATACCTATTCCTGCGGCGGGCAGTGGAAAAACAATGCCGTTGAAACGAGTATCCGTTCGTTTGGCGATTTCTTCGTTACGGTTGATACCATTGCCCCCGTGATTACGCCGGCATTTGCCAAAGGCGCCAACCTGGGCAGGCAAACGCAACTGAAAATAAACATCACCGACGACCTCTCCGGCATCGGCACATACAGCGGCTATATCGACAACGAATGGGCGCTCTTTGAATACGACGAAAAAAACAGGCGGTTGCTCTATACCTTCGACGCCAAGCGCATCCGGCGCGGCAGGCAACACCGCCTCCTCCTCTCTGTCACCGACAACAGGGGAAATACCGCCACACTGCAAACGGCATTTACATGGTAACCTGATTTCTCAGTTGAAAATTGAAAGTTAAAAGTTGAAAATGGCTGGCGCAGGAAAAAATCGAAAATAAAATTTGTAATTAAAAAAAATAGTTCTATATTTGCGGCGTTAATATGCTTCTTTGACATTTTGAAATTGATATATTAAAATATATCGCTTTGACTTTTATTCAATGCATAAGTCTAAATCGGGAAAATTTTAACCAAGCATGAATATAAGTAAAGGCGACCATGTCGAGAGTGGACATGGGTTGCTGTACTTATATGCTTGGTAGGTTTTCCCGAACCTTGACTTATGATACGTATAGCACCCATTCCACTCTTGGTTTTTTAGTAGAATAGGGAAAAAATCACAGTAAAAGTTGAAGTAAGGTATTGCAGAAAGCGGTTAAGATAACATTCTGCAATCATTGGCAGCGGATAAAAACTT
>JAIRLT010000096.1 GCA_031259225.1 Prevotellaceae bacterium | reverse complement strand
TATAAAAAACGAAACAGGGATTTAATCCCTGTCCGCCTTTAACCTAACCTAAAATTTAACCCATTAGAAAATATTCCTATTTTCGAGTACAAAGGTACAATTGCTTTCTCAATCAAACATTAATCGAACATTAAATTGTCATTAAAATATACCTTGTGCTAATTATTGCCGAAAATCAAGGTGTCATTGCCGAAATAATCCACTTTTACCGGTTGCTCCTTGTTTATTTTGGCTGCAAGAATTTGTTTCGCCAGTTCATTCAGCAATTCGCGTTGCAGGACGCGCTTTACCGGACGGGCGCCGTAAGTGGGATCATAGCTTTTCCCGACTAAGTAATCCAACGCATAGTCCGACACTTCCAGTTGCACGCCGTTGCCGGTTTTCAGCATTTTCCGGATGTTTTCCAATTGCAGTAGCACGATGTCGCGCACGTCGTTCCGGGTCAGCGGGCTGAACATGATAATATCGTCAATGCGGTTGAGGAACTCCGGGCGAACGGTTTGCCGGAGCGTTTCCAGCACTTCGGTTTTGGTGCGTTCCAGTAATTGTTCGCGGTTGGCGTCGTTGAGTTTTTCCATGTTTTCCTGTATCAGGTGCGAGCCGGCATTGGAAGTCATGATAATAATCGTGTTCTTGAAATCGACCGTGCGACCTTTGTTGTCGGTCAGGCGACCGTCGTCGAGCACTTGCAGCAGGATGTTGAACACGTCGGGGTGCGCTTTTTCGATTTCATCCAGCAGCACCACCGAATAGGGCTTGTGCCGGACAGCTTCGGTCAGTTGCCCGCCTTCGTCGTAGCCCACGTAGCCGGGAGGCGCGCCTACAAGGCGGCTTACCGAATGGCGTTCCTGGTATTCGCTCATGTCGATGCGTGTCATCAAATTTTCGTCGTTGAACAGGAATTCCGCTAAAGCCTTTGCCAGTTCGGTTTTCCCGACGCCGGTCGTACCCAAAAACAGGAACGACCCGATAGGACGTTTGGCGTCCTGTAACCCGGCGCGGCTGCGGCGCAAGGCGTCGGATACCGCCTGTATGGCTTCCTCCTGCCCGATGACGCGCTTGTGCAAATCGGTTTCCATGTGCACTAATTTTTCGCGTTCGCTTTGCAACATCTTCGACACGGGGATGCCTGTCCACTTTGCTACTACTTCGGCAATATCTTCCGAATCGACCTCTTCATCGACCAGTTCAAAGTTGCTTTCGGCTTTCAGTTTGTTCAGCCGTTCAATTTCCTTCTCCGCCTCAACGATTTTCCCGTAGCGGATTTCGGCTACTGCGCCATAGTCGCCGCGCCGTTCGGCTTCTTCTGCCTTAAATTTTAATTCTTCGATAAGCTGTTTATTTTTTTGAATGGCGTCAATCAAGTCTTTTTCTTCCTGCCAGCGGGCGCGTTGGGCGTTGCGCTGTTCGTTGATATCGCTGATAATTTTCGAGAGGTCGTCCACTTTTTTGGCGTCGCCTTCGCGTTTGATAGCTTCGCGTTCAATCTCCAACTGGCGTACCTTGCGGTCAAGTTCGTCGATAGCCTGCGGTACGGAATTCATCTCTAAACGCAGGCGCGCCGCCGCTTCGTCAATCAAGTCAATCGCCTTGTCAGGCAGGAAGCGCGAGGTGATATAACGTGTCGATAGTTCTACGGCGGCAATAATGGCGTCGTCTTTAATACGCACCTTGTGGTGGTTTTCGTAGCGTTCCTTTAAGCCGCGAAGGATAGAAACAGTATCGGACTGCGAAGGCTCATCAACCATGACCATTTGGAAACGGCGTTCCAGCGCTTTGTCTTTTTCAAAATATTTCTGGTATTCGTCCAGCGTGGTAGCGCCTACGGCACGCAGTTCGCCGCGCGCCAATGCCGGTTTCAGGATGTTGGCGGCGTCCATAGCGCCTTCGCTTTTGCCTGCGCCGACCAGCGTGTGTATTTCGTCGATAAATAAAATAATTTCGCCATTTGCCGACACGACCTCGCGTACCACCGCTTTCAAGCGTTCTTCAAATTCGCCTTTGTATTTTGCACCGGCAATCAACGCGCCCATGTCCAACGAAAAAATTTGCTTGGATTTTAAATTTTCCGGCACGTCGCCGATGACAATACGGTGCGCCAATCCTTCGGCAATGGCGGTTTTCCCTACGCCCGGTTCGCCCACCAGTATCGGGTTGTTTTTTGTACGGCGGCTCAGGATTTGCAATACGCGGCGTATTTCATCGTCGCGACCGATAACGGGGTCGAGCTTCCCGCTGCGCGCCTGTTCGTTCAGGTTAATAGCATAGCGGTTGAGCGAATCGAAAGTTTCTTCGGCTGATTGGCTATTCACTTTCGCGCCCTTGCGCACGCCGGCAATCGCCGCTTTCAGGTCTTTTTCATTCATGCCGCTGTCTTTTATTAGTTGCGCCACCGCATCATTATTTGCCAGCAGTCCTATCAACAAATGTTCGACCGACACAAACTGGTCGCCCATGCCGGTGGCGCTTTCCTGCGCTTTTTGCAAGGCGCGGCTGGCGTCGGCGGTCAAGTAAGGGTCGCCGCCCGACACTTTGCCGTAGCGCGCCACCAGTTCATTCACCTTTTCCGACAACGCAGGCACGACCACGCCGAGTTTGCGCAACAACAACCCCGTGATGCCTTCCGTATCGTTGAGCATCACGCGCAGTAAATGTCCCGTATCTACTGCCTGGTTGGAATTGTTTTGGGCTAATGTGATAGCCGCTTGCACGGTTTCCTGTGCTTTGATGGTATAATTATTCAAGTTCATAATCGTTTTTCCTTTTCTACGGGATATTGCAAATTCTTTGCCAAACCGCAAAGAATGACAGAATGACACAAACACCTGCCCAAGTGTTGGACAGGCGTTTATTTTATCAATGTATGAAGACTACAGCTTGTTGTTTACAACCAAAGCAGCGGTACTTGTTATAAAAATATCAAGCGCAAAAAAGACAGTTGCAGCTATGCTAACTTAACGGACGCAGCGGGCACGGCAGGCATAGTTTGTTTTAGCGCTGCAAGAGTCCCCGTTCATAAAATCCCATTGTGTTTGGGCGCCGTACCATCGCGAGCAATTGTTGCAGCCGCTCGTGACATAATCCCATCGTGGCGGGTGAGCATGATTGCAGCCATTCGTATGATAACCATTCCCTGGCAGAGCATAAAATTGTCCTTCGGTCAGCAAACCGCCATAGTCATCATAGTTTGGATTAGGCCAGCGGGTACGTAAATCGTTGGTCGTCGGTAGTAGCCAGCCGGAAGGACAGAGAGGATGATTATTAGCCCCATAATAATTCTGCTTGCCATTGCAAATCCCCTCACTATAAGTCGCAATAGCTAAATCATCGGCAAACCACCAAGTATTATCTGAAAATTGTGTTATATGATAAATTTGATTATCCCGGCTGTCTTTTATATATGCTTCCCAATTTTTTGCACCGGTTGTGCGTTGTTGGCAAAGATGTGTGGCATCCATATACAAATCGCTGCCGGTGTAAGGACAATAAAGGCTACCTATACCGGGGCAGCCTGTTGCATCGGTAAACGTACTTGATGAATTAACGGTTAAATTTGCTTTTGCTATGGTTTTAGTAGTGATGGTCTGTGCAGGAGTGTTCACTATAAAATTGGTTGTCCCCTTAAAAGTATACGTTCCTTTATCCAGCGTTACATTCGGCGGGTAATCGCTGCCATACACACACCAGTTGAATTTGCCGGCAGGTGCGTTGCTTAATGTGGCAGTAACAGTCGTACCGGCGTTGGTTGCACCGTATTCTATAAAAAAGCCACGCGTGGTTATATTGGTGATAGTGCCGTTACCGCCTGTTTTTTGGGGATTGGAAATAGTTGCGGTAGAAAAAGAAGTAGCCGGCGTCACGCCGTTTACCGGGCAGAAATCTATCCATATCCATACGCGGTTATTGTACGGCGCAGCGGGCGTATTCGTCCATGACACGCTAAAAGTTACTTTTTTTGTGGCATAATCCGTACTGAGTGGCGTTACCGTTACGGTGGCGCTTGCAGCAACGCTTGTAAGCATTGCGAAAAGAAAGAAAAACTTTTTCATAATTATGACTTTTTAATTGTTATTATTTTGTAGCATCAGGGTTGTTTCCAAACACAAACTTTTCCTTATAAAACAACCCCTCGCTACGATTTTTTATTCGCTGCCGAATTTCATCGTTTTAATTTTATTTTATAATTTTTATAAAATCGAAACGTGAACTTTATTTATCAATGTTGAGGTTCTGCAATACCTATACTCAAAATAAATAAAATTCACGTTTTCCCTGTAGAATTTACTTTATCCATTGAGTATAGAAATTTTGCAGATTTCAACATTAGAATAAAGATTGACTATGTTCAAAGAACGTATAATGCTGCAAATATAGTAAACAATTTTTAGTCTGCAAATATTTTTTTCTACCGGAAAAAGTTTACGATACACAGAGAACTCTTTCTGCTTTTATAAAAAGTTTACGATATATCGTAAACTTTTTATACATTTGTAGAAAATTCACGATACAAATGATGGACAAATTAGTTTCAGATTATATCCGGCGCCCTGATTATACGGATAAAATCATTCCTTTTACCGGAAAACAAATAATTAAAATTATAACCGGGCAGCGGCGTGTCGGCAAAAGTTACCTGTTATTCCAACTAATGGATGACATCCGGCAAAAAACGCCGGATGCCAATATCATTTATATTAACCATGAATTGGAGGACTATGCGTCGATACAAACGCATAAAGATTTGTTGAACTATGTCAAAAATAAGCTGAAACCCACAGTCGGGAATTATCTTTTTGTAGATGAAATACAGGAAGTGAAATCGTTCCAATTAGCCTTGCGCAGCCTTTTTGCAAAAAATAGTTGTGATATTTTTTGTACCGGCAGTAATGCTAAAATGCTTTCGGGCGAATTAGCCACGCACCTTGCCGGGCGCTATGTAGAATTTACTATCCACAGCCTTTCCTATACGGAATTTTTACGTTTCCATAAATTTGAAAATAACCGGGACGCATTGGTAAAATACCTGACTTTTGGCGGTATGCCTTACCTGGCAAATATCGGCATAGAAGAACATTTAGCGTTTGAATATTTAAGAAATGTGTATACCACTATTTTATTAAAAGACGTAGTATCGCGTGAAAACATCCGGAATATATCGTTTCTTGAGAACTTGGTGTATTTTTTGTCGGACAATATAGGCAGCCTGTTCTCGGCGGCGAATATCAGTAAATTTTTGAAATCCCAACGCATTGATATTTCCCCGCAACTTACTATTAGTTATCTAAAGGCATTGTCCAACGCTTATTTCGTGCATAAAGTAATACGTTCGGAAATCGGCGGATTAAAAATCTTTGAGATAGGAGAAAAATATTATTTTGAAGATTTGGGCTTGCGCAATGCATTGAAAGGTTTTCACCAAATCGCCGATACGCATAAGTTACTTGAAAATGCGGTTTATTTACATCTCATTCAAAATAATTACCGGGTGTATGTAGGCAAAATCGGTAACAGGGAAATAGATTTTGTTGCTGATAAAAACGGACAGAAAGTTTATATCCAAACAAGCCTAACACTTAGCCATACTGCCGAAACAGCCCAGCGGGAATTTGGAAATTTATTGGAAATTAAGGATAATTACCCGAAATATGTGATTACATTAAACGATGTTATCATAGGTAAAAATTATCAAGGTATCATGCAAATAAATCTTGGCGATTTTTTAACCAACTTTAAATAAGTTATAATTGCGTACTTTTGTACTACCCTATGCATAAAAAATTTCATTATACCCCTGTGGATATGCCCGGCTTCCATTGCCATGTGCCGCTGACAACGCTGCAACCGTCGTTGGTGGTGAATGGCGTTTATCACGAGCCACAGTCTGCGCCGCACAAAGAATTTACGATTGCGCCGCACGAAAACGGCATGGGAATTGCACTGGCAGTGGCTGCCGGCGCGGCATTGGAGCAACCGCTGCAAATTATTAATGTACGTACCGGAGCCCATACGGACAAGTTAGTTTTTACAAACACTTTCCTCATAGCGCCGCAGGCGCAAGCCCAACTGATTATTTGCGACCACACGCTTTCGCCCGACACGTTTATGACGGAATGCACCACCACAATTGTTGTCCAACCCGGCGCACAACTGGAACTGTTGTGGATGCAAAGCGAACACAACCGCTCGCAACACCGCTCGGAAATACGCATACGGCAAGCCGCCGGAAGCAGGGTAACCTGCAATGTGATGACGCTCTACGGCGCGTTTATCGAAAATGTGATTGATATAAAATTACAGGGCGAGCATGCCGATTGCCGCGCCAACGGGCTGTTTTTAATTGACGGGACGCAAAGAGTTGTGACGGACATCAGCATTGCTCATGAAGCAAGCTGTTGCCGGAGCAACCAACTATTCAAAGGTATTGTAAACAATGAAGCCGTCGGTCGTTTTCATGGGCGCGTGTTAGTGGCAAAGGACGCGCAAAAAACCGAAGCTTACCAGGCGAACAATAATCTATTGCTTACCAAACAAGCCAAAATGTACACGCAGCCGCAACTGGAAATTTACGCCGACGACGTCAAATGTTCGCACGGCGCGACTATCGGGCAACTTGACGAGCAGGCATTATTTTACCTCCGTTCGCGCGGTATTGCCCTCCAAGAGGCGCGCCTGCTCCAACAAATTGGATTTGTGCAGGACGTCCTTGATAAAATAGGCGTTGTTCCGCTGCGCGAGCGTATAGCCGGTTTAGTGGAAAAGCGTTTGCAAGGGAAATTCTCCCGATGCATTGACTGTGAATTGCATTGCTGCTGATATTATTTTTTTGCACAAATTATTGTTGAAAAAACCGGGAACGCTGAGTATGTATTATATTCCGTTCATTTGTTAATTTCTTCGTTAATAAGTATCGTTTTCGGCAGGTAAAAAAAATTACAAGTTGTCGTAACTTAGCATCCCGTTTTACGCGGAATAAAGTTACCTTATTATTATTTTATCAAAAAAAGATGAACCTTGCCATTCAACCAACAACATTACCGGGTACCCCGATGAATATACCGTTTAATATACCGGAAGAAAATATAACATATATAAAAGTAGAAGGAAAAATGAGTCCTAATAAAGAACAAAAAGTGGAAAAAACGACCGGGAAAGCCGGCGGGCAGAAAATTTACACCTATGAAGAGGCAGTGGCAGCGACCAAAGCCTATTTCAAAGGCGACGAAATGGCAGCTAATGTATGGGTAACCAAATACGCGATGAAAGATTCGTTCGGGAATATTTTCGAACGCACGCCCGACGATATGCACCGGCGGCTGGCAAAAGAATTTGCGCGTATCGAACAACAGTACAAAAACCCGATGAGCGCCGAAGAAATCTTTGAGCTGTTGAAAGACTTCAAATACGTTATTCCGCAAGGCGGTCCCATGACCGGCATCGGTAACGACTGCCAGATTGCGTCGTTGTCGAATTGCTTCGTCATCGGGCATAAAAACCCTGCCGATTCATACGGCGGCATTATGCGCATTGACGAAGAACAGGTGCAACTGATGAAACGCCGCGGCGGCGTGGGGCACGACCTCTCGCATATCCGCCCGGGCGGCAGCCCGGTGCTGAACAGCGCGCTCACCTCCACCGGCGTAGTGCCGTTCATGGAACGCTATTCGAACTCTACGCGCGAAGTGGCGCAAGACGGCAGGCGCGGCGCACTGATGTTAAGCATATCCATTAAACACCCCGATGCGGAACATTTCATTGACGCAAAAATGGAACAGGGAAAAGTAACGGGCGCCAATGTGTCGGTGAAAATCGACGACGAATTTATGCGCGCCGCCCTGCACGGGAAAAAATATACCGCACAATACCCGATTGACGCCAAAGAACCGAAATACAAAAAGGAAATTGACGCGACGGCGCTGTGGAAAAAAATTATTCACAATGCGTGGAAATCCGCCGAACCCGGCGTATTATTCTGGGATACGATTATCCGCGAATCGGTGCCGGATTGCTATGCCGACTTGGGCTACCGTACGGTAAGCACCAACCCCTGCGGCGAAATTCCCTTGTGCCCCTACGACAGTTGCCGGCTGATTGCGCTTAATCTGTACAGTTATGTCGAAAACCCGTTTACGAAAAAAGCGGTATTCAACAAAGCGAAATTTGTGCAACACGTCGCCAAAGCCATGCGCCTGATGGATGATTTGATTGATTTGGAACTGGAAAAAATAGACGCTATCATTACAAAAATTGACAGCGACCCGGAAGACGCCGACGTGCGCCGTGTGGAACGCGAACTGTGGCTAAAAATAAAAGAAAAAGCCATCAACGGTCGCCGCACCGGTTTGGGGATTACCGCCGAAGGCGACATGCTCGCTGCATTAGGACTGTGCTACGGCACGGACGAAGCTATCGATTTTTCCGTAGACGTCCAGAAAACGCTCGCCATAGAAGCCTACCGCGCTTCGGTAACAATGGCGAAAGAACGCGGCGCTTTTTCCATTTACGACGCCAAACGCGAAGGAAACAACCCGGTGATTAACCGTATCCGCAAGGAAGACGAAGGACTGTACGAAGAAATGATGCGCCACGGTCGCCGCAATATTTCGATGCTCACCATTGCGCCGACAGGCACTACCAGCATGATGACGCAAACCACCTCGGGCATTGAGCCGGTCTTCTCGCCCATGTACCGCCGCCGCCGCAAGGTAAATCCAAACGACAAGAACGCGAAGATTACCTACGTGGACGAAGTAGGCGACGCATGGGAAGAATACAACGTGTGCCACCATAAATTCCTTACGTGGTGCGAAGCCAATGGCTATAACATCGACGAGGTGATGAACTACAACGACGAAGAACAAAAAAAGCTGATTGAGAAATCGCCCTACTATAAAGCCACCGCCAACGACGTGGACTGGGTGGCGAAAGTAAAAATGCAAGGTCGCATACAGAAATGGGTAGACCATTCCATCAGCGTAACCGTCAATCTGCCGGCAAACATTTCCGAAGAAACGGTAGCGGAAGTCTACAAAACGGCATGGGAAAGCGGATGCAAAGGTATTACGGTATACCGTGACGGCTCGCGCGGCGGCGTCTTAATCAACAAAGAGCCCAAAAAAGAAGAAACGCCGGCGGGCATGCCCAAAAAACGTCCCGAAGTATTAAAAGCCGAAGTAATCCGCTTCAAAAACGGCAACGAGCAATGGATTGCTTTCGTCGGCATGTACAACGGAAAACCCTATGAAATATTCACAGGGCTGGTAGATGAGGAAGTGCGCACTATTCCCCGTTCCATTACAATGGGGGAAATTATAAAAGTGAAAGACAAAAAAGGCAAATCGCGCTACGACTTCCAGTATATTGACCGCTACGGTTACCCCAATACTTTTGGCGGTATTTCACACATGTTTAAAAAGGAATTTTGGAATTACGCCAAACTGATTTCGGGCGTCCTGCGCAACAACATGCCGATTGTGGACGTCGTCAATTTGGTGCAGGGGCTGGAATTGGACAGCGACTCCATCAATACCTGGAAAAACGGCGTGGAACGCGCCTTGAAGCGTTACATCCCCGACGGAACGACTATTGCAGGACAAACCTGCAGCCAATGCGGCTCCGATGCGCTGGTATTCCAGGAAGGCTGCCTGATTTGCAAAAGTTGCGGCTACTCAAAATGCAGTTAATCCCCTAATCCTCTAATCACTCATGTTGCGTTTTCCGCCTGCAAAAATAAACATCGGGTTGCACGTGACGGCGAAGCGCCCGGATGGTTTTCATGAAATAGAAACGCTTTTCTATCCGGTGGCGTCGTTGCACGATGTGTTGGAAGTAGTGCCGGCTCGCCGGTTGGCTATCCGGTTATCCGGGTTGCCGGTGGCGGGCGCGCCGGAAGACAACCTCTGCATGAAAGCCTACCGCTTATTACAAGCCGACTTTGATTTGCCGCCGGTAGCTATTTACCTGCACAAAGTCATTCCCCCGGGCGCGGGGCTGGGGGGCGGCTCTTCGGACGCTACCGCTACCCTGCAAGCGCTGGATGAACTTTTCTCGTTACAACTCTCTACCGGGCAACTTTTCCGCTATGCCGTGCAATTGGGCAGCGACTGTGCGTTCTTCCTCCACCGAGAGCCCATGCTCGCTACCGGGCGCGGCGAGGTCTTAGCTGCCCTGCCCTCCCTGCATTTGCAACCTTTCCGTATCGTCATAGAGACGCCGCCGGTATTTAGCAGCACGGCGGAAGCCTATGCCGGTATAACGCCGCGCACCCCGGCGCTACCGCTGGCTTCCATGCTGGCGCAACCGGTCGAACAATGGAAAGACACGGTGGTAAACGATTTCGAGGCATCCGTCTTTGCACGCTTCCCCCTGTTGGCGCAGGTAAAGCAACGCCTCTATGACGACGGCGCAGTCTACGCCGCCATGAGCGGCAGCGGCGCGGCTATTTTCGGGCTTTTTCGAATTAGTGGTTAGTGCTGACGCGCTCGTCAATTGAGAATTAAGAATTAGGAATTAGAAATTAAGCTGCCGCGCCAGCCAATTAGTCACATTAGCACATTAGTCACATTAGCACATTAAAAAGTTCCCTTAGTAGCAACAGGGAAAGAATAGAAACAATTCCCTTATTCCCTTATTCAATCGCGCCCGTCATTCCGACCGGAGCGCGCGAGGCACGAGCTGCGCAACGGAAGCCCCCTGACCCCCGAAGGGGGAACGGGAATTTACGGATTTACAGATTTACAGATTTGGCTGACGCGCCAGAGGAGCTAAGAACTAAGAGTTAAGAACTAAGAGTTAGGCTGACGCGCCAGCCAATTCTCCACTATCCATTCTCCATTCGTAAGGTTGGGGATAGGTTCAGGTTAATTTTATTTTTCCTTCGCGGAGTAATTGCCAGTATTCGCGTTCTTCCTGCAAGGACATTCCTTCAGTGGCTTTTGCCATTTTTTCTTTCACGGAGCGAAAAAAAGCTACCGTATCAAATTCCTTTTCTTTTTTTACTTCCGGTTTCATATCTTTAAAAATTCTAATGGTGAGCGTATATCTATCAAAGGGTATCCAAAGCGCATATTAATGGCGTTGAACATTTTTATTTTGTCGTAATTTACAATGTGTTTAAAATTCCAACTAATGAGGCAATCAATCCGGTTTACTGATGCTAATGCTATATGATAAGCGTCGTTTCGGCTCGCCTTGCCCAATGCCTTTTCGGATATATACAGCAACGCTAATGCTTTTGTTTCATCGGTCATTTCTATATAGTGATAACGGTCGGGAGGTATCAATTCTTTTACTGCTTTCACTCGTTGAGGGGCGTTCTGCAATTCGGCTTCGTTAATTTCCGAAAAGTACACATCGAACTCTTTGGCAGTAATGCGGGAAAACAACTGCCGCGTAGCGTTTTCAAATTCCGTATCATAATACCCGCCTATTACAGAAGTGTCAATATATAT
>JAIRLT010000035.1 GCA_031259225.1 Prevotellaceae bacterium | reverse complement strand
TTTTGTGAAAAAATACGGAACAGTGAAATACTTGTACATCCTTTTATTTCTCACCTTAACAACGCTTACCGCTATGGCACAACTCCCGCAACCCGACCGCTATGTTACGCCGCAAGGAGCATTACTGGTTACGCACCTTGGGCATGCTTCGTTGCTTTTGCAACTGAACGGTCAAAATATTTATGTTGATCCTTACGGCGAAGTCGCCGATTTCAGCGGCTTCCCGGAAGCCGGTTTGGTGTTAATCACCCATGAGCATTACGACCATTTGGATAAAAAAGAACTGGCGAAAATTGTAACGCCGGAAACAAAAATCATCAGCACGCCGCTTGTAGCAACAGAACTGAAAGGAGTGGAAGCGCTGGGAAACGGTGGTAAAACAACATGGAATGCTATTGAAATTGCTGCTGTGCCGGCATACAATATTGTACAGAAACGTCCGGACGGCGCGCCTTTCCACCCGGAAGGCAACGGCAATGGATATATTTTAGATATTGGCGGGTTTCGTGTGTATATTGCCGGCGATACCGAGTTTATTCCCGAAATGAAAACCATTATATCGCCCGATATAGCTTTCCTTCCAAAGAATTTGCCTTATACCATGAGCGACGAACAGTTTATTGAGGCGGCGAAACAAATCCAACCGAAAATACTTTATCCTTACCATTATTTTGAAGTGGACAAGGCGGCATTAAGTAAGGCATTGCAGAGAATAGAGGTGAAGTAGGCAGTAGCAGTAGGCAGTAAGCAGTTGGCAGTAATAATTGAATGATAGATTATGGATAGTAGAAATTTTAAAGATTTGATAGTTTTTCAAAAAGCATATAAGTTAGCGATGCAAATTTTTGAACTATCTAAAACTTTTCCACGAGAAGAGAAATATTCCTTAATAGACCAAATGCGACGTTCGTCACGTTCAGTTTGTGCAAATATTGCAGAAGCTTATCGAAAACGATTATATCCGAAATATTATATATCAAAATTAACAGATAGTGATGGCGAATGTAGTGAAACAATAGTTTGGATAAATTTTGCAAAAGATTGCAAATACATTACAGGAGAAATAGTTTTACAATTGGAACAAGCGTACGAAGAAGTAGGGCGACTTATTGGCGCTATGATAAAAAATCCCGAAAAATTTGGCGTAAAAATTTAACAACTTATGTCTATGCATTTAATAATCCTATCCGCTGTCCGCTGCTTACTGCCCACTGCTTACTTAATTAACTAAAACTATTGAAAGAAATAAAGATGAATAGAAAAATCCGTGTACGTTTTGCACCAAGCCCTACGGGACCGTTGCACATAGGAGGTGTGCGTACGGCATTGTTCAATTACCTTTTTGCCCGCCAACACGGCGGCGATTTTATTTTGCGCATTGAAGATACCGATGCAGGACGCTTTGTCCCCGGCGCCGAAACATATATTATTGAGGCATTGAAATGGTGCGGTATCACGCCCAATGAAGGTTTGGCGCCCGATGGAAAAATCGCCGGAACCGCCGATGCACAAAATCCGCATGCGCCTTACCGCCAGTCGCAACGGAAGCCGCTGTACCGGCAATATGCGGAACAATTAGTGGCAAACGGTTATGCATACTATGCTTTCGACACGGCTGAGGCATTAGACCAATTGCGCAAAACCACCGAAGCCGGAGGGCAGCAGTTCATTTATAACTACAGCGTGCGCAATAATTTGCAAACATCGTTAAACATGCCCACCGACGCGGTACAACAGCGTTTGCTGTCGGACAATAATTGGGTTATCCGTTTCAAAATACCTGAAAACCGTGAAGTGCGCATGTATGATTTAATTCGCGGCGAAGTGCTGGTAAACACCAATACCCTTGACGATAAAGTATTGTGGAAACGAATAGATGAATTACCAACCTATCATTTGGCAAATATCGTAGATGACTACTTAATGGAAATTTCGCACGTTATCCGCGGTGAAGAGTGGTTGCCTTCCTTGCCGCTACATTACTTACTTTACGAGGCTTTCGGATGGAGCGATACGCAACCGGCGTTCGCTCACTTGCCGCTATTGCTTAAGCCCGACGGCAAAGGAAAGTTGAGTAAACGCGACGGCGACCGTTTGGGATTTCCGGTGTTCCCTTTGCGTTGGGTCGCGTCCGATGGCGAAGTGTCGCGCGGTTACCGCGAAGACGGGTATTTTCCGCAGGCGTTTGTGAATATGTTGGCATTGTTGGGTTGGAACCCCGGTACGGAACAGGAAATTTTTACCATAGAGGAATTAACGGAATGCTTCCGCCTGGAACGCGTGATTAAATCCGGCGCACGATTTAATCCCGAAAAAGCAAAGTGGTTTAATCAACAATATTTGAAAACCGTGCCGGATGACGAGTTGGCGCAATTGTACCAACCTGTTTTAAGGACAAAGAACATAACGGCAAGCGATGCATATGTGGCTGCCGTATGCGGATTGGTTAAAGAGCGCGCTACATTTGTGGAAAATTTCTGGGATTTATCTTCCTACTTTTTTGTAGCGCCTGAAAATTTTGACGAAAAAATTGTACAAAAATATTGGAAACCGGAAACGCCGGATATTATTCGCCAAGCGGCTGAGTTAATAAATAATACAATTCCTTTCACCAAAGAAGAATTAGAAAAATCGGTGCATGAATGGATCCAACGCAATAACTTAGGAACGGGAGCTGTTATGAATGCCCTGCGATTGTGTATAGTAGGCGCATCCAAAGGTCCCGGCTTGTTTGATATTATTGCCCTATTGGGGAACGAGAAATTCCATGAAAGGATAAGCTATGCATTAGGGTTGTTAAAGTCTGTTAAATAGAATACGATTTTTTCATTTTGTAAAAAAATTTATATATCTTTGCGTGGTGTTATATACTCTTTTAAAATTATTTTTTATGAAAAAAGCCTTTTTGTTTTTGTTGCTTTTTGTGTTTATTTGTGCAGCCCTCACTGCTCAAAACCGTAATGTAACTTTTACACCTGAAAATTTTGTCGGGAAGGAACAGTTGTTGGCTCAAGCTAGGATTTCCCTTCGAGATGCTGATAAATTATTAAAACAAGGTGAGAAAATACTGAAAAACCGTGTTAGCGATATTCGGTATAATACTATTGCGCTTGATAAAATACGTAATGCTTTGGAGCTTTTACTGCGAGTAAACGAATATAATCCCGATAATGCAAGGTTAAATTACGCTATTGGGAAATGTTATTTTTACCTCAATTTGGTGGATGATGCTATTCCTTTTTTGCAGAAAGCCAATCAGCTTAGCGACGAAAAGATTAGTAACATTGACTATATACTTGGGCAAGCCTACCACATTAAAGGCAATTTTGATGGAGCCATAAATTCTTACACAACAGCCATAAATAATACGAAAGATTTGGATGATATAGATAAATGGAAGTTACTTATCAATCAAGCCAAGTATGCCAAAAATATGATCAGCGCACCGTTGGATATATTGGTAGAAAACATGGGAGAGGCAGTGAATACACCGCATCCGGAATATTTACCGATTGTTGCGGAAAAAGATAAAGCTATTGTATTCCAGCGTTACGATAATGGAGGCAATGATTTGTATGTAACATTCAACCAAGATAAGAATTGGACGCAAGCTGTTCCCACCGGTCAAAAATTTAATTTGGTCATTAAGGAATTTTTCAAACCGATAACGCTGGTAGATGCTAATCGTAACCCGTTAGTGTCACGTTTGTTTTATGTAGATTATCCGTTTGGTGAAAAAAAATATTTATACGAAACAGTGGTGAGTGTTACAGCTAACGGTACAAGTGGATATATGACCAGTAGCCGTAATGTGTACGATGCTGCCGGTAATGGCTCTGCTATTTTTGAAACAAGGCGCAATCCGAAAGGTCAATGGGTAGTACGCCCGAGGGCATTGGGATTGAAACCCAATTTAGCATTGGATGAATTCGGCGTAGTGCTGCATCCTAACAATAAAATTCTTTACTTTAGTTCCAGAGGTTACCAGACCATAGGCGGTTTTGATATTTACAAGTCAGTGTTTGACGGAACGCAGTGGAGTAAACCTGAAAATATGGGTTATCCGGTGAATTCAACCAGCGACGACATCGTGTACGGTATTTCTGAAGACGGGAACAAATTGTATATGTCCTCTAATCGTAGCGGCGGCTATGGCGACCATGACTTGTACGTCATTACACTTATGCCGGGATACATTCCGCCGGCAACCGTTTCGCCAACACTTACGGCTGACGGTAAACAGCAATCCGCAGAGCCATCCGCGTCCGAACCTAAAGTACAGTATCCAGCAGCCCTGCGCGGTTTTGTGACGGATGAAATTACTTACAAACCCTTGAAAGACGTGCCGGTTATTATAAAAGATGCGAAGACGAACGAAGAAGAAGTTATTACTACGGACGAAACCGGTATGTTCCAAACGACGCTTACGGCTGGTGTAGCGTATGAAATACAGGTTAATCAATCGGGCTATGTTCCTTATACCGAACAAATGCCTATTGCAGACGGTCGCGGTCAAAAAGTATCCAAATATATTAAATTGTCGCCGGTGGGCAGTGCAACAACGGCTATTACGGATGATACAGCGCCTATAGTATCGTTACAACCTAATTTAGTAACTGCGGAAGGGCGTGTTCTGGATGTCAATAACCAGCCGGTTGCTGATGCCATAGTAAAGGTTACGGATGATATTACACAAAAATCACAAGATGTAAAAACCGGCGACGACGGATATTTTGCGGTAAAAATTCCCTCTGCGCATCCTTATACGTTATCGGTAGCAGAAGACGGCTACCTGCCATCCATCACGAAAGTATCGCCAAACCAAAAATTAGCTTCGGTTATTACATTGAAACCGGAAACATCCACGGCGTTTGTTACTACCGTGAGCGGACGTTTGGTAGATGTAAATGCTAACAATAGACCGGTAGCCGACGCTATTGTAGCCGTTACCGATGCGGCAACGAATAAAACACAACAGGTAAAAACCGATGCGAACGGCTATTTCAAAGTTATTATTCCTGCAAATACGCCCTATACGGTTGCTGTTGAAAATTCGAAATATGAACCGTACTTGGCGGAAGTAGGAGTAGATGAAAAACTACCGTCAGTGATTGCATTGAAAGCTGCGGCAACTACGACAGTTGCAGAAACGCTCAAGACAATAGAAGTTCGTGTAGTGGATGCGAACAATAAGTCGTTGGCGAATATTCCGGTAATCGTTACGGATGCGGTAACAAAACAATCGCAAAAAGTGACGACGGATGCACAGGGAAAATTCAAGACAACCATTCCTGCGGGCAATGCTTATACGGTTTCCATAACCGATGCGAAGTACGAACCGTACTTGGCGGAAGTAAGAGTAGATGAAAAATTACCGTCAGTGATTGCATTGAAAGCTGCGGCTGCTACGACAGTTGCAGAAATGCTCAAAATAGAAGGTCGTGTAGTGGATGCGAACAGGAAGCCATTGGCGAATATTCCGGTAATTGTTACGGATGTGGTAACGAAACAGGCACAAAAAGTAACGACGGATGCACAGGGCAAATTCAAGACAACCATTCCTGCGGGTAATGCTTATACGGTTTCCATAACCGATACGAAGTACGAACCGTTTGTAGCCGAAGTAGCGGCAGGTAAGCAACTGGCATCGGCTGTTACATTGAAACAGAAAGATACAAAATTGGCAACTTCGTCGCAAAAGCCCAAACGGTTAGTGTTGACTATTTACTTTAGTTTGGATAGGGCAAGCCTCTCTGACGAAGAAATCCGCAAGATACAAGATATTGTATCCTCGCTGAAGTCTTCGGAACAGATAGAGTTGGTCGGTTATACCGACGAAGTAGGGGGTGAAGGCTATAACAGCCGTCTTGCCCATCGCCGCATGAATACTATCATCTCTCGTTTGAAAACAGATGGCGTTTTGCGGCAAATTAGTACATCATACAAGCACACTCCTGCAAATTTAAAGAATAGCAGCGTAATTTCTACACGTAAAGAAAATAACCGCGTAGAAGTATGGACTAAGTAACCGCCCGTAGTTTATGAATAAAAAAGCCGGCGTCAGCCGGCTTTTTTAATGTGCTAATGTGACTAATGTGCTAATGTGATTAATGTGCTAATGTGATTAATGTGCTAATGTGACTAATGTGCTAATGTGACTAATTAGCTGGCGCGCCAGCTAATTTTCAATTTTCAACTTTCAACCAACGTTGCTGGTGTGGCAGCACTTAACTTTTTTCGTACCTTTGTACAAATTTTTGCACTTATGGTAAACAACGATTGGAAACGCCGTTCAGGGATAGTGTACACTACCAGTCCCGGTTTTGTTTACGAGCAGGAACATTGCCAAGAACAGGCAACATTGCCGCCGGCGCAACAAAAGTTGGTAGTAACCATTGACCGCCGGCGCCGGGCAGGAAAGCAGGTAACATTAGTCAGCGGTTTCGTGGGCTGCGATGATGATTTGCAAACGCTTGCCAAAACGCTGAAAACCCAGTGCGGCGTGGGCGGCACGGCAAAAGACGGCGAAATATTATTGCAGGGCGACTTCCGCGACCGACTGGTAACATTGTTGAATGCCGCAGGATACAAGGCAAAGAGAGGAAATTAACCGCCCGCAGGCAAGCCTTAAACCGTATACAGTTGAAATGAACAGCAGCATAATACCCCCTCCCGCAACATTTACCACCGATTCGCTGGCGGAAAAGAGTTTTACGGCGTTGCCGGAAGCGGTTTTCGGCAATTATTCGGTGTTGTCGTCGCCGGCAAAAAAGCCTGTGGAGCCGGTGTTAAGAGATGTTTCGTCCGGCTTGTTCGAAGGGTTTCTATCATTGGGCGTCATTTTTTTATTCCTGCTGTTGTTCCGCTATGTACGCAATTTTTTTTCTACCTTGATGAGCGGATTGTTTAATTTCCACGCCGCCGAAAAGCAATTCCATGAAAACTCTTTATCTGTCGTCATTACAAGCCGCATACTGTTGGTGTTTTCATTTATTTCCATTGGTTTTTTTACATGGATGGCTGTAATTCGCACCGGATGGATACCGGTAATCACCGGTTCGCAATGGAAATATTTTTGGATTATCGCCGGCGTTTTAGCAGTAATATTTGTAGCAAAATCTTTCCTGTTGCGCATTGTGGAATTTGTGAGCAAAAATGCGCCGGTCATGCAATTGGTAATTTTCTTTAGCCGCCTGCATTGTATTGCCTGCGGGTTTTTATTGTTTCCGGTCGTATTGCTCATGGTAACAACCGGCACAGGGGCATTTTTCTATAGCTTGGTAATCGCCGGTTGCAGCGTGTTATTCTTTTTTATGACGCTGTATATTTTCCGTGTTATCCGGTTTTTTTTAGCCGCACATATTTCTATTTTCTTTTTGATTTTGTACCTTTGTACCTTTGAAGTAGCCCCGTTTTTACTGCTATATTCTTTTATATTATTGGATTAGATTTAATTTTTTGCAGCATGAATGTAACGAATATCCTAATTGCACAGCCGGAACCGATGGGAACAACCCCCTATGCAGAGTTGATAGAAAAACACAAATTGATTATTGACTTCGTTCCTTTCACACGCATCGAAAGCCTTTCTGCAAAAGAATTCCGCGCACAACGTATCGACATCCAGAAACATTCCGCAGTTGTGTTTACTGCCCGTACGGCAGTTGATATGTTTTTTTCGCTTTGTGAAGAATTGCGGTTTACCGTTCCCCTGACGATGAAATATTTTTGCATGACGGAATCTATTGCCAACTATTTGCAAAAATATATCGTGTACCGCAAGCGTAAAATATTTTTCGGTAACGGCACGATCCATTCCCTCATTGAAGTCATCAACATCAAACACCGGCACGAAATTTTCCTGCTGGCGTTAGCCGATAATTACAAGCCAGAAATCCCGAAATCCTTTGACAAAGCGCGTTTGAAAAATACCAAAGCGGTTTTTTACCGCACGATAATAAATACCGAAATTAAAAATATCGAACTGAAACGTTATGATATGATGGTATTCTACAGTCCGCACGAAGTGAAATCGCTGCGCGAAAATTTCCCGAATTTCAAACAGGGAAAAACGTTAATGGCGTCGTTCGGCGCGGCGGCGGCAAAGGCGTTAAAAGAAAATAATTTCAAAGTAGCCGTGGAAGCGCCTACGCCGGAAGCGCCCTCTATTGCTAAAGCCTTGGACATATTCCTGAGCTGAGGATGAAGCCCGCCTCTTTGCCGAAATCCGAACGCTTGTGCTCGCGCAAACAAATAACCGCACTGATGCACAAAGGAACTGTGCTTTTTCATTTCCCGTTTAGGATTTCATTTTCTTTCATTCCGGCGGCGGCAGGCACGCCTTGCTGCCAAATGGCGGTGAATGTTCCCAAACGGAATTTCAAAAAAGCCGTTACGCGCAATCTCTTGAAACGAAGAACCCGCGAGGCTTTCCGGAAAAATAAAACAGAACTCTATGAAACGCTTGCCGGGAAAAATAAAGCAATGGTTGTTTTCTTCCATTATGTATCACCGGAAATTTTACTGTATGCCGACATTGAATTACATATCCGGAACATCTTCGGCGTGTTGGCGGAAGCGGCTGTTAAGGGGTCTGGCATTCCCGTTGATACTCGCGGTTAAATTATACCAGTGGTGTATTTCGCCGTTGAAACCGCCCACTTGCCGCTTTACGCCCACCTGTTCGCAATACGCCATTGAAGCGTTGAAAAAACATGGCGTACTCAAAGGCGCATGGTTAGCCCTGCGGCGCATTTTGCGTTGCCATCCGTGGGGCGGCTGTGGCTACGACCCGGTACCATGAGAATTAAGAATTAAGAATTAGGAATTGAGACCGGCAGCGTTTTATTGCCACAGGAATGCTTTGAAATCCTCGTAGCGGTTGCTGATGCCGGTGGACTGTTTTTTGCCGCGCATGAAAGTTTGCAGCTTTCCGGGAATGGCAATACCGGCGCCCAGTATCTCATCTACCGTTTCCTTGAACTTGGCGGGGTGCGCCGTTTCCAAGAAAAACCCCTGTGCATTTTTGTCGTTTTCCAAGTACTCGCGCAGGGCTTCGTAAGCACAAGCCCCGTGCGGGTCGAGAAGGTATTGCGTATCGTCAAAAACGCGCTTCACTATTTCGCGAATTTGCGCATCGCTGTAGCTGTAGCCCGAAATTGCGGCGGCGACTTTTGCATAATCATTGCCGTACAAATCCATGATGCGGGCAAAGTTGCTGGGGTTGCCCACATCCATGGCGTTCGCAATAGTGGCTACACTGGAATGCGGCGAAAACTCTGCCGTTTGCAGGTATTGCACAAAAATGTCGTTCGCATTGTTGGCAGCCACAAAATGCTTGATGGGTAAACCCATTCGCTGCGCCAGCAAACCCGCCGTCAGGTTGCCGAAGTTGCCGCTCGGGACGCAAACTACCACTTCGCTGTCCGGCGGCATCTGCGCCCATCCCCAGAAGTAGTAGAACGCTTGCGGGATAAAACGCGCCACATTAATAGAGTTTGCCGACGTGAGTTTGCGCCGTGCATGGAGTTCTTTATCCAAAAATGCTTGCTTCACCAGGCGCTGGCAGTCGTCGAACGTTCCATCCACTTCGAGTGCACGCACATTCTGCCCCAGCGTAGTAAACTGCGCTTCCTGTATTTTGCTCACCAGCCCTTTGGGATATAGCACCGTTACGGTAATGCCCGCCACGCCAAGGAAGCCGTTTGCCACCGCGCTGCCGGTGTCGCCGGAAGTGGCAACCAACACATTTGTCCCGGACTGTTCGTTGCGGGTAAGGTATTGCATCAGGCGCGCCAAAAAGCGTGCGCCCACATCCTTAAACGCCATCGTGGGACCATGAAACAGTTCCAGACTGTAGCAGCGACCGGTTACTTTTACCAGCGGGATATCAAAATTCAGCGTGTCATATACAATATCATGCAGCGGTGCGGCGGCGATATCGCCGCCAAAGAGTGCAACCGCCACTTCGAGCGACATTTCCCGTAATGTTTTTTTACGCAGGGTGGCAAAAAAACTGTTGCCGAGTTGCGGGATATGCTCCGGCATGTACAAGCCGTTATCATCCGCCAAACCTTTAAGAACCGCGTCCCGTAACGTCGATAGCGGAACTTGCTTATTGGTGCTGTAGTATTTCATTGGAATATTTTTGCTTATATTAAAAATGTAGCTGCGCCCGGCAAGCGTCCTGCAAGGCTGCAAAGGTAGGAATAAATTCATACCATAACAAATGCAACCATAACGCGCAGTTTTTCGCAGCTTCAAACAACCAATGCAACCGGTTTTTAGTCGTAAGTCGTAAGTCATAAGTCGGCTGGCGCGCCTGAGGAGTTAAGAACTAAGAGTTAAGAACTAAGAGTTAGGCTGCCGCGCCTGAGGAGTTAAGAACTAAGAGTTAAGAACTAAGAGTTAGGCTGGCGCGTCAGCTAATTCTTAATTCCTAATTCCTAATTCTTAATTCTTAATTGGCTGGCGCCAGCCAATTAGTCACATTAAACAATTAGTCACATTAGCACATTAAAAAAAAAGCTCCCTTAGTAGCAAAGAACGAACAGATGAACAATACC
>JAIRLT010000137.1 GCA_031259225.1 Prevotellaceae bacterium | reverse complement strand
TGCCGTTCGGTTATAGTCAATGTCCTTCCCCCGACGCTGACGGTGAAAACGAATGCGCTTCAAGCAGCGGAGGGCTATAACATTACATTTACGGCAGAAGGTTTTCCCGAAGGCGGGGAGTATAATTGGAGCGCGGCTACATCCATTGGCGGCAATGCCGCTACCGCTACCATAAGTTCCGCTTCCACCAATGGAGTAGTTGGCGGTGGTGATAACCACCCTGTATTGCGGGCTACGGTTACCTATTCGGTTGGCGGCGGTGGAGCGGGCTGCCGCTCAACGAATAGTCACTATACTATTTTAGCCGCTTGTCCTTACACCGGTAGCGATATGGTCGCCGGCAGTTGCTATCAAGCTTTTACCGGCGCACAGACTTGGCGCGCAACCATCAATGACGCACGCATCAGCGGAACGGCTACGCTGCACCCCACCGAAGGCAGGAAATATTATAACATTGTACGGATGCCGGACAACAAATGGTGGTTTGCAGAAAATGTGAACTTCCAGAAAGACTTGACGTGGGAAGCTAGCGCCGGCAGCCCGTTTAGTACGACAACCAACGGCGTGCCGGGTATTGGTCATTTCTGGTGTCCGGGTGGTTCGAGCGGCGCAGTAACAACATCCAACCGCGCCGGTTGCAATTTGTGGGGTGCGTTGTACACATGGGAAACCGCCATGATGGTGGACGGCAAGTACAGCGATGACACCAAAGCAAACAGTACTTGGGTTGAACCGACTACTTCTTATTGCACTTATACAACCGAACAATCCTTGTGTACACAAAACGCTGGTAGAGGAACTGGAAATCACGGTATTTGTCCTTCAAATTGGAATATCCCAACCATATCAGATTGGGTAAACATGACGAATATAGTGGAAACGGGTGATAAAAGCATTGGTACTACCCTGTATTGGCAAGGAACCAATGCAGGTAGTTATTTGCGAACACACATAACATGCCCTGCGACCGAACCATACTGTTTTGGCGATGACAAAGCTGCAAATTACTATCGTGCAGGACAACGAAGCAAAAATCCCTATGGAATGACTATGCTGATGAATGGTGTCAGACGCACGGAACTAGATTTCAACAGCAGAGGTATGAGCGCCTATACACATACCAGTACGCCTAATCAGATGGGCTCCGCGTGGTTTATCGCTATGTACTCCACTCGTGACGAAGTATACACCAGTTACTTGGGACGTGCACTTGGTCAAGGAGTTCGTTGTGTGAGATAGGCTAAAAATCAAAAATAGATGTCACGTTTTACTTATTGCCTCGCCAAAGTGGAAAAAGGCAATAAGAGGAAGCGTTATATCTCGCAGCTAACCGGGTATCACTGAGAATACCTTTGCCTTTCATTTTTGAATGCTATTTAGGGACTTATAACCTGATTTTATCCATCATGATGGAGTTATTCCCATATTCTACGAAATAATATAAATATCCATCGGAAACAAATAGTTTTTTGGGAACTACTCTTAGCGTAAATATGTCAGACGTGGTGTAACCGGCAGTCGAAATTTTGTAAATCGTATTTGCGCCGTCAGATAAATATATGCTGTTGTTTGCTAAAACAGCTTTCATATCGTAATAAAAAAGAGATGAGCCCGTTAAATCTGTTGAGTGATACGTTTGATTTTCCATATCCAGTATCTTCACTTGTCCGTCTATATTAACCATAAACAGTGACGAATTTTCGATAAATACAGGCGTAGCATTACTACCGGGCGTCTGAAAAACCTCATCACTTACTACGCTGCCATCTTCCTTTAAATTGAAAACCGCTATGTTATTGTAATTTTGTAAAGCGTAGAGTTTGTTGCCTTTTAGGTCATAATACAAATAATCTGCCCAAGATATTTGACCGGTTCGTTGGTACCGCGTGTAATTACCGGTTGCCCTATTTACTAAATACAAATAGTTGTAAGCATAGATGTATATCATTCCCTTGTGGTTAGTAGTATGTGGTTCGTAACACACGTAAGGTATGGTAATGGTAGCCAGTTGCTGGGTCGTTGCGGCGTCATAGCAAACGATTGTATTGTCACCGGGATAATGGTATGCTTCTGTTTTCCCATTGTAATGCCCCCACATTATCCAGGTACAGGAAGAAGATAAATAAATATCTGCTTCATTGGGCAAAAACTGTTCGTTTTGCAAATCAAAAACTTTCAGGGTGTTATAAGAACTTGTATTAGAATAAGCAACCACGCTTATTTTATTTGCCTCTTCAATATAATACACATCTCTAAGATTACCTGTTAAAAGAAGCTTCTTGTTTTTGTTACGGAAGAGCACATTGCCGCTTGACACGGTTTCATTGCCGATAGCCATTATTTTATAGTATAATGTATCGGCTTCCAAAGGATAGGTATGGTCGGTAAAGGAGGTAATTTCCCACCGGAACGCATTAGACGTTGGCGTCGTAATATCATTTATTATGCTGTAATTTTGCCCGTCCGATGCACGCATGACCATATAATACCGGAACCCGGAAATGTCCGGCTGTTCCCATGTTAAAACAATGGAATTATCAACTTGTTGTGGCGTGTGCAGTACAAGCATTTTCGGTGCATCGTCTTTGCACGACAAGAAAAATACTAAAGCCGGGAATAAGCAAAATAATCTTATTTTTATCATTTTGTCTTCTTTTTATCAAAACCAAAAGCCTAAACGCAAGGCGCTGTTGTAGTAAAATCCGAATTTACTTGCCGTATTGGAAGGAATAATTTGAGGATTAACCTGATTAGAAGTATCAATGGTAATCTTTTTATTTTTTGTGTAATTATAGCTCAAACCTGCTTCCAATCCGACATACAGATGCCGCATAAAGTAAAAGTCACAGCCGAGCAATAAATTACCGCCAAAAGAAGTGTAGGCGCGATTAAGGTAGCTCATAGTGGTATAATAGTAAGAACCTTGCGTGGTTTGTATGTATTCTTGTGTAATCGCACGCGTTGCCCCATCTATATCAATTTCGACAGGAGTATAATGTATTGCATAATATTCACGAGTATAATCGCGGTAATGCGACTTTACAGACTGCTTAAAAAATGAAAACTCAACACCCACGTAAGGTGAAATTTTTGAATTTTTTAAAAAGTGATATTCTATTCCGGGTAATATGCCGAATTTTGTAAAATTTTCTTTTCCAGCCGCTTTTTCCTGCTGTGAAGGGTCATAATCATCACCCGGCTGGTCTAATACATTGCGGTCAAAAGCCAACCCTAAACGCAAAGCAAAGTTATCGGCTGTTTTGTATTTCAGTTGCAGTTGGTTGAAACTGATTACATTTTCGCCAAATGGCTTGAAATTCAATTCGACCATAAAATTATTTTTTACAGGTTTTACAGGAATGGCAACGTTTTCTTGCGCCAGTAAGTTTTGCGAAAAATATACCGCAAAAATTGTTATCCCGATTTTGATTTTGTTCATTTTTTTCATAGTTATTTGTTTTAAATTAAATAAATCCCAGCGTTTTCACACCTCAAAACTAAGTAAAATTTTGTAAACTTGTGTGAAGGTATGAAATTTTCTTTTCACAACTTTTCCACAAAGCATTTCACTTTATCCAATGCTTTCTTTAATATCGCTAAATCTACACAATAAGAGATACGTATATAATTATCATACGCCTCGCCGAAGCAATTTCCCGCGATGATGGCAACGCCCTGCTCTTCGAGCAAGCGGCGGCAGAATGTGTCGCTATCCAGCCCGAATTTATCAATGGATGCAAACAGATAAAACGCGCCCTGAGGCTCGCAGCACCCGAAACCAAGTTGCGTAATAAATTGACAGGCATAGTCGCGGCATTCCCTGTAATTCCGTACCATTGTGGCAAGTTCCGTTTCGGTTTGCAGGTCATTAACCGCTTGCAAGGCATACTGCGTTACCGAACAAGCCGAAGTTACATAATACTGGTGTGGTTTGGTCAGTTGTTGTACCAATTCCCGGCAGGCAAGCAGATAGCCGATACGCCAACCTGTCATGCTGTGCGATTTCGAAAAAGAATTGATTATTATCAACTTTTCGCGCAATTTCCCATAAGTACCGAATGAACAGTAATCATTTGTGTAGATAATCCGGTTATAAACTTCGTCCGCAATAATATATAGGTCTTTTTCCGCTAAAAATTCCGCCAATTCATCGCGATTTTTCCGGCTCATCAAAACGCCGGTGGGATTATTCGGGTCGGTCAGGATAATACATTTGGTACGGGGCGTAAGGTAGTTTGCCAATATGTCCGGCGTCAGTTCAAACCCGTTGGCGGTGGTATCCACCGGCTTGACCGTAGCCCCATATAACTTTACAAGCGGTTCATAACCCGGATAAACCGGCGCGGGAATTAATACCTCGTCCCCGTCGTTGAGCA
>JAIRLT010000083.1 GCA_031259225.1 Prevotellaceae bacterium | reverse complement strand
CTGCTTACAAACTTTCTTATCATGCAACAATTCACTTAATATAAACAAATTAAAAAAACAATTATGAACAGTCGAAACTTTTTACCGACCAACGACCAGGCATTACTGTCATGGGTCGTGAATTTTCTGGGTTATTTGGCGTCAATATTGCCGCGAATAGGTTTCCCGGAAAGTGTCTACACAGAATTAGTGGCATTGCGCGACCGCTACGCGCAGAAACTCACCGTCGCCGACTCGCCGGTTACCCGCACCAAAGCATCGGTGCAGGAAAAGAACGAGGCGAAGAAATCGCTCGTAAGCCGCCTGCGGCAAACGATAGGGGAATACCTCACGCGCAACCACATGGTTACCGACGCCGACCGCGATAATCTCGGGCTGCCGGTACACAAAACCACCCGCACGCCCGCGCCGGTAGCGACCACGCACCCCTCTGTCGAAATCAACACGTCGGAATTGCGCCGGGTGGGTATCCACTTTTTTGACGGCAGCAGTGGTCAGGGTGATGCAAAGCCTTTCGGTCAGCACGGCGCGGAAACGGTATGGGCATTGTTCGAGCATCCGCAGGAAGTGCATATCAGCGACCTGACGCACTCGTCATTTGACACGCACACGCCGCTAACGCTCGAATTTGCCGATGAAGACCGCGGCAAGACACTCTACTTCGCCCTGCGCTGGGAAAACACCACCGGCGAAAAAGGTCCCTTTGGACCCATCATGAGCGCGATAGTACCGTAACACCTCCCCCCAGCCCCCTCCAAAGGAGGGGGAGCTGGATGCAAGAAAGAACTGCCGGTGCAGAAATGCGCCGGCGGTTTTTTTTGAAATATTTGAATTTTGAAATTTTTAAATTGTTCCTACTGCTGCCTAAATCCGTAAATTTTGTTTATCTTTGCGGCTTGAAACGTAACTTGTACAATGGAATTTGAATTAGTAAAAGGTATATTGGTTGGTCTGGGAGCCTCTATCCCGTTAGGACCTATAGGCGTATTGGTTGTACAGCGCACAATCAGCAAGGGACGTCAATCGGGTTTTATCTCGGGGCTGGGCGCAGCTACGGCAGATACTATTTTTGCGGCATTGGCTGTCCTCAGCCTTGCGTTTGTGCAACGCATTTTCAATGCGAACGAAAATTGGTTCCTGATTGGCGGCGGCTTACTGGTGGCGGGTATTGGGCTGTCGGTCTATTTATCAAACCCGGTCAAGCAACTGCGCCGCAAGAAACAAGCCAGCCGGTCGTTCGAAGATTATATCTCGGTTTTTATTCTTACCATATCCAATCCGGGAGCCACGTTCCTGCTATTGGCGCTGTTTGCGTTAGTAGGCGTCAATATTGATAAGGAATCGGGCGTATTAAATATTGCTATTGTTTTATGGGGCGTGGTACTTGGCGCGGCGTCCTGGTGGTTTTTCCTCAGTTGGCTTATCAATCGTTTCCGTCATCGTTTCCGCATCCGGCAATTGTGGTACATTAACCGCATTGCAGGCATAGTTATTATTATTCTCGGAATTATTTCCCTCTTCGACGGATTGGCAATGCTACTGTTTCATATAGGTATCGGGAATTAAATGTTGCTTTGCAACTGTCTTATCCTACCGTGCAGCGGCGTCACCTGTTTTTACCCACTTTTTTGCGTTAAATGGTAATTTTGTCGCCGTTTTTGTCGAACCATTGGTGTTGTAGCAATGCAAAGGAGCTTACCGCTTTGATATGGAACCGGCATTTGTTTTGTACCGCCCATTTCACGCGGCGCGAAAGCAGCCCGTGTTGTAAATATGCCGCCATGTAAGGATGCACTTTCAGCACAAGATTTTTTATTTGCTTTTCGCCGGTGAGGTATATCAACTGGTTTTGCAGTATATCTTCAAAGACAATAGAGGGCATTATTTTTCCGGTGCCGTTGCAACTGGGGCACAACTCGTCGTTGCGTATTTGCGTGGCGGGACGTACACGCTGGCGCGTCAATTGCATCAACCCAAACCTTGACAGCGGCAGGATATTATGCCGGGCGCGGTCAAGTCCCATAGCGTCGCGCATGGCGTTAAATACTTTTTGCCGGTTGTCGGCGCGCTCCATATCAATAAGGTCAATCACAATAATTCCACCGATATCGCGCAAACGCAGTTGCCGCGCCGCTTCGGTTACAGCCATCAGGTTCACTTCAAGCGCCTGCTCTTCCTGGTTGTCTGCGGTTTTAATCCGTCCGCTGTTTACGTCAATCACGTGCAGGGCTTCGGTTTGCTCCATAATGATGTATGCGCCGCGTTTCAGCGATACATATTTCCCGAACGACCCGCGTATTTGCCGCGACACGCCGTAATGCTCAAAAATGGGTTCTTTTCCCGCGTATAGCTTTACGATTTTTCCCTTTTCAGGGAAAATAGACGTAACGTATTCTTTCACCTCTTCGAACAGTGAAGTGTCGTTCACGTAAATGTTATTAAACGTGCCGTTGAGCATGTCGCGCAGAATTGCCGATGTGCGGTTAATTTCGCTCACCAATAATTGCGGCGGTTTGTTTGAACCGATTTTATT
>JAIRLT010000242.1 GCA_031259225.1 Prevotellaceae bacterium | reverse complement strand
AAGTATCAGAAGAATGCAGTATTCCAAAATACCTTTGCGCATTTGCGCTTTGTTGTTGTCTAATGTAATTGTTTCCATATTCATATTTTTTTAATTATGAATTATAAGTTATGTTGTTTCCGGCACGGTTGCTTATCGTGCATTTTTAATATTTTCGGCAGTAGCCGGTTCGCCGCGCATTTCCAGTTTTTCCGCTACGGTACGGGCAGCAGGCGTTACAATCCACAAAATAATGTATAACCCAAAACCGGCGCCGACAAAGATGAACAACACTAAAAAGATAACCCGCACCAGTGTAATATCCAAATCAAAGAATGCCGCCACACCGCTGCACACGCCGCCGATGAACCGGTGGTCGGGGTCGCGGTACAAGCGTTTGCGTGGGCGCGTGGGATTGTATGGCGTATACGGATGATCGTATTCGCGCGCGCCTTCAGGCTTTCCCAATTGCGCAATGACGATGTTTATCATAGCGCAATTTACACTTTGCATTTCATTGTACAAATGTTCTTGAAGAATTTCCGCTATCCGGAATTCAATCTCTTCCATTATTTCTTCGGCATCTTTCGGATGGGCAATGGTTGCTTTGAAACTATCCAAATAGTTTTGCAACTTTGCAAAAGCATCTTCATCTATCATGAAACTCTTGCCGCCAATGCTTGCTGTAATGACTTTTTTCATCGTTCAAAAAATTAAGTATTAATTTGATGTTGCAAAGATAAGTAAAATTTCAATACCATGTATCACATAGTATTAAAATTTCACAAATTACTGGTAATTAGCACAAAAATTTTCACCCTGTGCACTTGTAAGGGCAAAAAATAAACATTCCGTTGTCAGCGGCGCTGACAACGGAATGTTTTTATAAATCTATTTTCAGGTAAGTTATCTTCTTATTCGTTGCGGTTCGCCCAATTTGTCCATGGCGCAACGGAAGCCGATATCCACCGCCGAGCGGTCTTCGTCCAAATAGCGGCGCGTGCCGGGGCTTAGCCAATAGGCGCGGTCAAGGAATGAACCGCCTTTATAGACGCGCGCTTTGTCGCTGATAAGCGTACTCATGCCCCGGTGCCCCGGTCCAATACCCTGGTCATACATACGGTCGGAATTAGCATTGCTTTCCGGATCGGTTTCGCTGTTTTGTTCGTAATTTATGGACGACAGCACATCGCCGTCTTTATAATTCCGGAGGTCGCCCATTTGGTAGTTATACCGCTGGTCGCCCAAGTAGCCTACCGTATCGCGGCGCATGCGTCCTAATGAATCTTTGGGCAAAATATTCCCGTCTTCGTCGCGTGAATATTCCATGAACACATTGCCACGGAACGGGCGGAACTCTTCCAATTCTTCAAATGATAAAGAACGATACACGTCGGACACCCATTCATTGACATTGCCTGCCATACAATACAAGCCATAATCGTTGGGATAGAATGAACGTACCGGCGCAGTGAGTGCATAGCCGTCGTTCAAGTGCCCAGCCACGCCCATCAGGTCGCCGCGCCCGCGCTGGAAGTTGGCTAAAAATTTACCGCGCGAACTTTTTTCCACACTGCGGACAGAAGTGCCGCTCCACGGGTAAACACGGCGTTCTACCACACGCTCATCATAAGTAGAGCCGATTTGCGCTACTGCGGCATATTCCCATTCCGCTTCCGTCGGAAGGCGGTAATTGGGAAATAAAATACCGTCATCAAACGTTACGCGGCGTGTAGCTTTCGGGTCGGATTTGGAATAATCGCGAAGATTGCGGTTTACAATACCTTGATATTGCCCCATCAGGTAAGCATCCGTATTGAAACTGTTGGAGTCTTTCTGGTCGGGATTGGGCTTCAAAACGCCGTGGCGCCATAACGATTCTTCATTCACGCGGTCGGAACGCCACAGGCAATAATCATTTGCCTGCCGCCAACTGACACCTACCACCGGGTACTGGTCGTAAGCCGGATGACGGAAATAAGTAGATACATAGGGTTCGTTAAAAGCCAACGGGCGGCGCCATACCAACGTATCGGGCAAGGCATTTTTTGCAATGGACGGATACGAAACATATACACGTTGCAGCCAGTGGATATATTCCCGGTAATCGATATTACGCACTTCTGTTTCGTCAATATAATAGGAATCAAGCGTTACCCGGCGTGTTTGGTTGTTCCATTCATAGTCCAGGCTTTCTGCCACCCGCCCCATAATAAAACTGCCGCCCTCAATGAAAACCAATCCCGGCGCTGACGCCAAAGATACTGCAGATTTTACTTCAAATCCTCCATATTGCGGGTCATTGTATGCCCATCCGGTAGTGGAGGAACGGTCGTTGCTACCAAATTTAAAAAGGTTACAACTGCCGCCCGCCAACAGTAAGCACAAGGCTATGCTTATTAAAATGGTTCTACTATTCATATTAAAATTCCTGTTGATACTAATCAAAGTGCAAAGTTAATGAAGTTTTTCATTCCAACCAAAAATTTTTACCTCACAGCAACAAAAACACACGTAATAACTATTTAGACATTCAAAGATTTCAAGGTTTAATGTGTCATTGTTTTTTTACAGGGTAGCACGGGGAAATCATAAGGATAATGGCGTATAGCATTGTTGGAAAGCAATATTTTAGTGCTTTCATGTATTAACTCGTACTATTTTTATAAGTGGAGGTAGAAGTAAATGAAACAATACCCAGATTTAAATTATTCAAATTGCAACCGGTGTATTTAACAATTCCGGGACAGCCTGTTGCATCGGTCATTGTATGTTGCCGTACTTGCCGGTGAAGAATTAACGACAGGTGTAGTGGATATTTCCGCACGCGTCCATGTGTTGCCGGTAGCGCTTAGCATTTCAATCTTAATGTGGCTTTGTGCACTTGCTGCAATGCTTGCAAACATTGTGAAAAAGAAAAATTTTGTTCTCATAATTTTTTATTTTTTAATTATTATTATTTGCAGCTTCGGGGTTGTTTGAATAATTTACCAAACACAAACATTTTTTAAACAACCCCTGCTGCGACTTTTTATTCGCTGCCGATAACTGCAGAAATTTCATCCTGCAACTTATTCCCTAACCTTTATTGTAATTTTTTCCTTTTTTACATAAAACGTCAAAAGTAAAAATGGGCACTATACTTACTGTATTTCGAGGTTGTAGAAGACCCAACGCATAAATAAGTACAGCAACCCACATCTATTATTGATATGGTCGCTTTTACTTATATTCATATGCATTAAGAATTTTTCTACATTTCGAAATACTCACAGAATAAAAGTTAAAGCGATATTTTTTGAAATATCATTTTAATATTTCAAAGAGCATAATTTAACACGACAAATATAACTACATTTTTTTTATCTGCAAATTTTTGTTTGTAATTTCTAATTGAATTTATATCAAATCTACCTGCGGATAATTTTTTTTATAATTTTTTTGTATTTCAAAAATTTTTACTACCTTTGTGCCGCAATCAAGACACAATAAGGATTATTCCGTTGTGAAAACATTAAGTTGCCCTCGACTTCGACGGGGGCTTTTTATTTTTAAGCGGGTCATCGGATTTTTGCATTATTAATTTTTTTTCTATCTTTGCACACCTTTTGCCCGGGTGGTGGAATAGGTAGACACGCAGGACTTAAAATCCTGTGGGCAGTAATGTCCGTGCGGGTTCAATTCCCGCCCCGGGTAC
>JAIRLT010000209.1 GCA_031259225.1 Prevotellaceae bacterium | reverse complement strand
CCACAGAAAATAAACCAAAAATCACGTTAATAATATTAAGTATGATACGTCTGTGGTTGAAATTTCTCAAGTTTCAGGCACAATACATAAAGAACGTTATAACGCTGCAAATATAAAACAATATTTTTTATCTACAAATTTTTTTTACTAAATTGAATTTATTTTACCTACCACTTGCTCCTGCCTGCTGCGATAAGTCGTAAGTGGTGACAGGCGCAGTAGCGTTATTCCAATTCATAATTTCTGATTTCCCTTGATGCGCAAACTCGCTTAATGCTTTACGCATCCCGCTTAACCTATTATTCATGGTTCATTAAAATTTTTGTATCTTTGCCTATACCAATTTATGTCGCATGGAAACTAATTATACAAATACCGGAAACAAAGACGCCCGCGCCGGTTTTGGCGCCGGATTGCTTGAAGCAGGAAAGCATAATCCCGCAGTAGTAGCGCTCTGCGCCGATTTGAAGGAATCGGTCAAGATGGATGCGTTTGCAGCGGCTTTTCCCGAACGTTTTATTCAATGCGGCATCGCCGAAGCCAATATGATTAACACAGCCGCCGGGCTGGCTTTAAGCGGTAAGGTACCGTTTACCGGAACCTTTGCGGCATTTGCGTCCGGGCGGGTGTATGACCAAATCCGGCAATCGGTGGCGTATTCGAATACGAATGTAAAAATTGCCGCATCACATGCCGGCATTACCTTAGGGGAAGACGGCGCGACACACCAAATAATGGAAGACCTCGGATTGATGAAAATGTTGCCGCACCTGACGGTTATTAACCCGTGCGATTACAATCAAACCAAAGCCGCCACGCTGGCTGCCGCCGTGTACAAAGGACCGGTATATTTGCGTTTCGGTCGCCCGCCGGTACCGAATTTTACACCCGAAAACCAACCGTTTGAAATAGGCAAAGCCATTACCATGTACGAAGGTGCGGATGTAACGGTTTTTGCCACCGGTCATTTGGTCTGGGAAGCGCTGGTAGCTACCCAACAGTTACGGGAAAAAGGTATTTCGGTAGAACTGGTAAACATTCATACGATAAAACCCTTAGACGAGGAAACGGTGTTGCGCTCGGTAGCGAAAACCCGCGCTGTTGTTACGGCAGAAGAACACCTGCGTAACGGCGGCTTAGGCGATAGCATCGCCCAGTTGCTGGCACGCCGCCTGCCGGCGCCCATGGAATACATAGCCGTTGATGATAAATTCGGTCAAAGCGGGAAACCGGCGGAAATGTTGGCGGCATATGGTTTGGATAGTGCGCATATTGTAGAAGCCGTAGAGAAAGTAATAAAAAGAAAACAGGCATGATCCCATTCCACCGCCTCGGAGTGGGGGAAATGAAACCACCGTGCCTTAAAAACCGTGATTAAGCAGTGACAGATAAAGAACTGGTACAATTATTCCTTGAAAGCGATAACCCCGATTATGCGTTTAACCTTATTGTAAATAAATACAGGGAACGGCTTTATTGGCATATCCGCAAGATAATTATTTCTCACGACGACACCGATGATGTATTGCAGAATACCTTTATCAAAGCATGGAATGCCTTGCCGGAATTTCGCGGCGATTCGCAATTGTTTACATGGTTATACCGGATTGCAACCAATGAATCGCTGACCTTTTTGAAAAAGAAACGTACCAAATTTTTCTTACCCTTGGTAGATGTAGAACGGCACCTAAGTAATTCTATCGAGGATGACCCGCACTTCAACGGAGACGCTATCCAGAAAAAATTACAGAAAGCGATTTTAAAGTTACCCGAAAAACAACGGGTGGTTTTTAATATGCGCTATTTTGAAGAAATGAAATATGAAGATATGTCCGCTGTTTTGGACACTTCCGTAGGTGCGCTGAAAGCATCTTATCATCATGCAGTACAAAAAATTGAGAAATTTATGGAAGAATAAATATTAAACCTTTACTAAAAAAAGTAGTCAAAAACAACAGCTATGAAACACAGGGTTACACTCAACAGCGAATTACAACACAACCCCTTTGTTGTACCCGAAAATTATTTCGAGACGTTCTCTATACGCAAAAGTGTTGCGCTCAACAGCGAATTAAAACGAAATGTATTTACTGTTCCCGAAGGCTATTTCGGCGCATTGCAAGAACGCATAACCGGAAACGTCGCCAATGCCAAACGACAAACGCCTGTATTACGTTGGCAACCGCTGCGTACCCAATTGGCATTTGCCGCCAGTTTTGTATTATTAATAAGCGTGGGGTATGGCGTTTCCGCTTTACTCTGGACTTCCACAACTGCTTCGGAAAAACATTATGCCGGATCTTTCCCGAATTACCTGGCTCAAATCATTGACGAACCTGCGTTAATTCAAGCTGTAGCCAATAATCCGAAGCATGAAAGCACCGAACGGCAACCGGTAGTAGTCGAAATGGACGACGATGCTATTATCCGCTATCTTGCCGATGCCGATGTGAGTTTACATGATATTGCTGCTACGTACTAAAAACGGAAAACACTATGACAAAAAAATATATCACACTTCTTTGTTTAGTTTCCGGTTTTTCGGCAGCTACTCCATTATTTGCGCAGTCGTACCGTATAGATAGCACCCGTTCTGTTATCCGCGACCAGCAAGGCAATATCATTGGTTCCACTTTCGGATTGGAATTCCGGTTAGAAGGAAATTCATATGAAACGAGGATGCAACAAATCCAAAGTTATAAAGTGGCGTTTTTTACCAATAGCATAGGGCTTACGCCGATAGAAGCCGCACAGTTCTGGCCATTGTACAACGAATATTTCAAAAAAAGGGAAGGGCTTATCGACCGGAAAAATAAATTATTGTACCAGATTTCTTCGCCACAAACACTGGAAGCTGTTTCCGACGGCGAATTGAAAGCTTTATTGGACGCCTATATATTGTGTATCGAACAGGATGCAGCCTTGCAAAAAGAATATTTTAAAAAATTCATCCTTATCCTGCCGTCCAAAAAAGTAGCACGTTATTACCATGCCGACCAATTATTTAAAGAAATACTATTACAGATACTCAGCCGGAACAGGTACTAAAAAAACCGGTAAGTACAACTTACCGGTTTTCTTTTTCCTATCTTTTTTCTAAAAGAAGCGTCCGCGCCGGTCTTGCACATCCGCCGATTTTTCCAGAACATCATAAAATTCTTGGTACCGTTGCATCAAAGTCATTTGGTCGTATTTTTCCAGGTATTGTTCGCGCGTTTTTTCTTCTTCTATCGTGTATGCCGCACCGGTATAACGGCGCGTTACCGTAAATATATAAGCGCCCAATGAGCCTTTAACCGGTCCGGTTAAAGCATTCTCCGGCGCGCCTGTTACGCTGCCTTGCAATTTCGGTTCCAATCCGGCGCCGCTAATGAAGCTGCTGCCGGCAAAAGAAATATCGGTAGCGGTATTCACCATAAGACCGTTTTTTTCTGCGACCTCGTCAATGGTTGTTGCGCCGGCAGCCGCCGCTTTCATTTGTTGCGCCAGTTGTTCGATTTTTTGTTCTTTCTGCAAAATGCTTTCTATCTCCGGTTGCACCTGCTCAAAAGGCAGCGTTCCCTGATTTCGTACTGCCGTTAGCGACGCCACTACAAAATAATTGCCAACAGTCAATACCGGCGAAACATCGCCTATTTTTGCTTCATACACCCACCGCACCAGGTCGCGCACATTAACGTCGGGCAACGCCGACAAGCTTTTTTGCCCTTCATTTAATGAATAGGCAGGCACAACGGTTAAATTCTTCCCGGCAGCCATTTCCCTCAATTGTTCTTGGTGCGTGCTTTCCGACGCCAGGTTATTTGCTTCGGAAAAAACAGTTTGATACGTTGCCTTTCCGGGATGAGCGGTTTTTTCTATCATTGCCAATTGCACCATGCGTTCTTCCGGGCTGCGGTCGGTTACTTCCACGATGTGTATGCCGAAATTGGTTTCTATTTTCACCAATTTATTTTTGGGAATAACAAAACAAGTATCGTTGAATGCCTTTACCATCACGCCTTGTGTGAACCATCCCAAATCGCCTTCATTGCGGTTAGCGGCTTGGTCGGCGGAATATTGTTGTGCAATATAGCCGAAATTCGCACCGCGGTTTAATACATTTATTAAACTATCGGCTAACTGGTTGCTGGCTTCTTTACTGGCGTTTTGAATGAGGATATGGCGGGCTTGCACCGAATCGGGCATCATGCGGGAGAGAATGACACGCGCCGTATAAAACGTATTGTTTTCGCGGTAAACCGGAAGAATATCTTTAACGGTAGCGCGAAACGCAAAGCTATCCAACGTTGCCGGAAGCTCGTTCTTTTTATAGTACTTGCCGGAAAAAGGCACATCGGAATTGCGCGACACGAAACTACCCAAATCGTCCACTTTTACGGTGGTAAATTCATCATAGATTTTTGTCATTGTTTCTTCCGTCCGGCGGATATCTTCGTCCGACGGCTCTACCGGAAAAGCAACCAATTCTATATCGCGTTCATCGGCAGGCTGGGCAAACTGTTTGATATATTTTTTATAATATTGCCGCATTGCCGCAGGGCTGATTTGGATGGAAGTATCACGAGCGGAATTAATGGTTTGCGCCACATAGCTAATATCAATGGTCGTATTCCGGTCGGCTACTTTGCGTTTTAATTCCAATGAATTGCTATAACGGCTTTGCGTCAATAACGACATGTATTTTTCCAGTAATTGGGCATTGCGCATGCGTTCTTCGCAATATTGCCAATAGGCAGCGCGCATGCCGGTGGGGTCGCTGTTGATGCTGCCGATAAAGTTAAGGACATTCGCCCGGCTGAACGTGCCTTCTTCGCCCCAGAACACGGGGTCGCGCTGTAATACCGGGGAAATAAAACGTCCCTGCGTCAAGTCCACCAGTTCTTTGGCGGATATTTCAATGCCGCTTTTTTCATACTGCGGGTTCAAGACTTCTTCCCGGAAAAAATCCTGCCATACCTGGTCGTTTATTTGATCCTGCAATTCTTCGCTCAACGAGCCGCCGCCCGTAAACAAGGTGTTTATTTGGACATAATATTCCTGCCGCTTGATAAAGTCTTGGTAAGAAATATTTTTCCCGTTTATTTTCCCGACGTCGTTTTGCGAGGAAAACACAGAGCGGAGCGAACTCAACGTATCTGCGTCCACAATGAACGATATCAATGCCAGGCCAATGATTACTGTAATAAACACGCCCATGCGTACTCTGATTTTTTCTAAAACTGCCATTGTATATGTGTTTTAATTTTTTATTGGAGCGCAAAAATAGTAATTTTTTTTTGATTATCGAATTTTTTGTTTAAAGCGAAGAAAAATAATTTCAA
>JAIRLT010000144.1 GCA_031259225.1 Prevotellaceae bacterium | reverse complement strand
TGGTTTGTTGTTTTGCCCTTTCACTGTTTGCGCAAAAAATTACGGTTACTTCCGGCTCGGTTGATTTCGTGAAGAACCAGAAAGTCCTGCAGTTTGTTTTCACCTACGAAAATATGAAGGTAGGTAAAATGACTGAAACCAAATATGTGGAAAAAAAAGTTGCCGATTATAATCAAAAAGAAGCCGGACGCGGGGAGCGGTGGCAAGAAGCATGGGTAGGAGACAGGGAAGAACGTTTCGTCCCTAAATTTAAAGAATTATTCGATAAATACATGGAAAAATACGGTATTGTCGCTGGCGACAGTAATGCCGAAGAAGCGGAATACCGGATTGAAGTGAATACAGATTTTACCGAACCCGGCTTTAATGTGGGAGTAGTCAGAAGAAACGCTGCGATTGACCTCACGTGCAAAGTGTATAATATTGCTACAGGGGAAGAGGTTGCCGTTATCAAAGTACAAAAATCATCAGCAAATGACTTTTTAGGTACCGATTTCGATACCGGATACCGCATTCAGGAATGCTACGCCAAAGCCGGCAGGGAATTAGCCAAATTCCTTATCAAAAAAGCCAAACTGAAATAATTTTTTTATTCTATTGCCTGTTCTTTGCAGGATTATCGGTAGAGCGACTAAGAGTTGTTCTACGGGTATGTTTATTGTATGTCCTTTCCATAATAAGCAACAAAATAAACTTTCATACAGTAATGCCCTGTTGTCCCCGTTGCAATGGCATTTTTTGTCCTTTCGCCAGTTCGAAAGTAGTTGTATGGTGCCGGAAGACACGCGAAACGGCATTATATCCGATTTGAAAAAATAAATTATTTAGACCGATTTTCTATTATTTACGTCTTTACTGTAAAAGCGCTTTTCATGTTTAAAATAATTAAAAACAAAATTAACGAGTTGGAAAGTATTATTGAGGAACACCAAAATCAATTGTTTTCTTTTGCCTTTTTCAGAGTTGGTTCGTACCACACGGCACAAGATATTGTACAGGATGTGTTTCTAAAGTTTTTTCAGAATAAAAAAACATTAACATCTGTAAAAAATGTAAAAACGTATCTGTTGAAATCCATAGCGAATGCTTGTATGGACTACCAAAGAAAAAACGGTAAAATTAAAATGGTAGATATAGAATGTATCAATGTAGCCAATGACGAAGAAAAAATATGTATGGCGGAATTTATCAGAATAGAAGATTTGTTAAGTGAGTTGCCTGCCGAACAGTCCGAAGTTATTAAACTGAAATTTGTGGACGGACTGAATTTTGTTGAGTCCGCCGAAATATTAAATATGTCTGTAAATACCATAAAATCGCGCTACAGGTACGCTATGGATAAATTAAAACAAACCCATAAAATAAAAGGAGAATATTATGAATGAAATTACCCCGAAAATGAAACCTTCCGCTCCGTTGTCACTTAAAAAAAACATTATCAATAAAATTAAAATGGAGAAAAACAAAATGAAAACACTAATGATTAAAAGACTTCTGGCAACCGCAGCATCACTTGCCGCATTATTAACCGTGCCGTTTGTTTTCACTGCCAACAACGAGGCAAAAGCAGCCATACGCTTCCTTGGCAAATCAATTAACAAATCGGACAATTTGAAAACAATGGAGGTTAAATTTCTAATGCAAACCACACCGAACGAAAACTTTGACGCCATCAGAGACGACGGAAATATGTTGGAACATACATTTACCATATCATTTGAAAATCCTCATATATGGCGATTGGAAAAATCCGGACGAACTTCTTTATTCGACGCCGTTAATTCTTATTCTTGGTTGAAACAACTTGGTATAGGAATGATGGCTCCGGGCATTGCGGAATTTTTCGGCGATTTTGAAAAATTTTTAGACCCGCAAAATCTTTTGCGACATGAGCAGCAGTTAGCCAAAAACGACGGCTCGGAAATAGCGATGCAAGAAACCGGATCGCAAATAATACTTACCATAAAATCGAAAGCAAAAGGCGATTTCACGAACGATTACTTGAAAAATTCATCAATTATGGCTTCGGATAATAAGCGGATTTATACTTTCGATAAAGAAACAAAACTATTGCAGGCGATGCTGGTGCAAATTCTTTACAAAAACGAATACCATACGGTATTTGAAACCACCTCTATTTTATATAACATTCCGGTAGATAGGGAAAAACTTACGGAACGTCCGGTGAACAAGAATGGACAACGCTGCATGACCCATCAAATAATTCGACTTTGATAGATATTTCCTCAAAGGAAGCAGCAAGATTGGTATTTACAGCGTTGGCAAATAAAAATATTGAGCCGGTTAAAGAAGCATTCGCTTATTGGAACGAGAAAAGTATCAAAGAATTTTACGGGTTGGAATTATTGGAACTTGGCAAATCTTTCAAGTCAGGCACGTATCCGGGCGAATTTGTACCGTATAAAATAAAACTTCCGAACGGAAAAATTAAAGTGCATAACATCGCATTGCGCAACGATAATAAAAACAAAGTCTGGATAGTGGATGGAGGACTTTAACAACGGAAAATCCACATGTCCGTCCACAATGCAAGCGGCGGTTCAAGATTTTGAACCGCCATTTGCATTTAAAAAACGTTGTAGGCTTCGCGCCTTTGCGGGAGTTTATTTCCCAAACCGCACGCGCAATTGCACTATTTCTGCACGGCTGGCAATGCGTACCGGCGGTCCCCATGCGCCAATGCCGCAAGTAGTGTAAAAATGCGTCGCGCCTTTTTGCAAGTAGCCCCAATCCTGCTCGTACATACTTTTGGTTAGTTGGTTCATTGGCCAAAGTTGCCCATGGTGCGTGTGCCCCGACAGGCTGATATCCGCGCCGGCGCGGGCGATAGCGTCCCATTCGTATGGCTGGTGGTCGAGCACAATCACCGGCAATTCTTTGTTGAGCGGCGCTGTTAGTGCGTCAATAGGCTTCCGCTCCCACGCCGAACGGTCTAAACGCCCGACCACATAAAACCGGTGAGCGACCAGCGTCGCCGTATCCATGAGCGATTGCACGCCATGCTGCGAAAGGTAATTCATCGCTTCTGCCGGCTGCCCCATCAGTTCATGGTTGCCGGTAATGGCGTATATGCCCAGCGGCGCATGGATTTGCCCAAACAGCGCACCTATATTTTTCCGGATAACCGGCGCGGGATTATCATCGAACGTGTCGCCGAGCAGGAATACTACGTCGGGTTTCAGCGCGTTGATTTGCGTTATCCACCGCCGTACATCGCGCCCCGTATAGACTGCGCCCAGATGCATATCGCTCACGGCGACAATATTCAATTCCTGCATATCCGGCACGTTTTTCCGTACCGAAAGTTCCAGCGTTTTCACTTTCGCCTGCGTGCCGTTATAATAACCTATACCCATCAGCGCCGCCAAGGCTAAAGAAAATACCGCAAATAAAACCAATTTCAGTTGCGGATAATATGGAATGATATCCGACAACCTTTTGCCCAGCACCCAACATATTCCCCGCAGGAAATCGAAACTTACCGCCGCCAGAAAAGCATACAGCAGCACGACTAACCACCATGAACCTATACGCCACAGTGTGTCGGCAGCGGCGCTGTCGAATTGGCGTTTCAGCACCATTCCGGCAAGAAACAGCGTTGCCCACAACACCGCTGCCACAAGATATACCCGGCGGAACGCGCCCGCCGCTTCAAGCAGTTGCCAGCCCCGCGAAATGATGTAGGCGTTTACGGCGGCAAAAATGAGTAAAAATATGAGAATAAAAAGCGACATACACTTCTTCAAAAGCGATATATACTTCATTATTTACACGAATGTTTTACATTTTAACTACAAAAGTATCCCACTCTTTTGTAAATTACAACAAATATTCTGCCAAAACTAATACTTCTTCTATAAAAAACCGATTTTTCACGATAAGCAACGGGGCAACGGAACACGTCATTCCAAGCGAAGTGAAGCCATAGACGGATAATGTGATGATGTGCCGGCGTCAGCTAATTCGTAATTCTTCGAGATTGCTTCACGGCTCGTTTCCCGCCGTTCGCAATAATAGTGCGACGCACGCCGTGCCCCGCCTAAAACAGTGTGTCTTCCCCGTTACGAAATGCGCCGAGATGTTTATAGGCTAATTCTGTGGCTTCGCGACCGCGTGGCGTGCGTTGTAAAAACCCTTCCTTGATTAAAAACGGCTCATATACTTCTTCAATCGTACCCGGGTCTTCGCTTACGGCGGTGGCAATGGTTGTGATGCCCACGGGACCGCCGCTGAACTTGTGAATAATAGTTGAGAGAATTTTATTGTCCATCTGGTCAAGCCCGTGCTTGTCGATATTCAGGGCTTCCAACGCATAGCGCGTAATTTCCAAGTCAATTTTTCCCGAACCTTTTACCTGTGCAAAATCGCGCACACGGCGCAACAGTGCATTGGCAATGCGCGGCGTGCCACGGCTGCGAAGCGCAATTTCATTTGCCGCCCGGTCGTCAATGCCTACGTGCAAGATAGCGGCGCTACGGCAAATGATGCCGAATAATACCGGCGCGTCGTAATATTCCAGATGGCACTGGATGCCGAAGCGGGCGCGCAAGGGAGCGGTCAGCAAGCCGCTGCGGGTGGTGGCGCCGACCAGCGTAAACGGGTTCAAGTCGATTTGAATGGAGCGTGCGCTGGGACCTTTATCCAGCAGGATGTCTATCTTGTAATCTTCCATCGCTGAATACAGGTATTCTTCAACCACCGGCGACAGGCGGTGAATTTCGTCGATAAACAACGCATCGCCGCTTTCGAGGTTGGTGAGCAGTCCCGCCAAATCGCCCGGCTTGTCAAGCACCGGTCCCGACGAGATTTTCATGCCCACGCCCAATTCATGAGCAATAATATGCGCCAAAGTGGTTTTGCCCAAACCCGGCGGACCGTGCAGCAATATATGGTCGAGTGCTTCGCCGCGCAGCAATGCCGCTTTGACGAATACTTTCAGGTTGTCGATGATTTTTTCCTGTCCCGAAAATTCCGTAAATTCTTTCGGGCGTATCTGCGTTTCAAAATCGCCGTCGCTCTGTTCCCGTTCAATATGCGGATTGAATTTTTCCATTTGATTGCCTAATTTTCCCTGCAAACTTACGCAAATTATTTGAGTAATTGTAAAAAAAATTTGTAGATAAAAAAAATAGTTCTATATTTGCGCCGTTAATTATGTTTCTTTGACATTTTGAATTTGATATATTAAAAATATATCGCTTTAACTTTTATTCTACCTAACAATCGAAATCAGGAAAATTTCTAGTCTGCGTGAATAATAAGTAAAAACGACTACACCAAGAGTGGATGTAGGTTGTTGTACTTATTAGCAGACTGGGTTTCCTGAACCTCGATTGGCAATAAATTCAGCACCTATTCCACTCTTGTTTTTTAGTGGAATAAAGAAAAAAACACGGTAAAAGTTGGAGTAACGAATTGCAGAAAAAGTGTATAAAAGTTTTCTGCAATTATTGACGCCGCAAAAAACAAATAAAAAAAATTTGTTTATAAAAAATATTGTAATATATTTGCAGTATTATTAAGTTCTTTTTCATAAATAAAATGTATCTCTCTTAAAAACATCAACAGTTTTTAATCAACAAGATAAAAGTCCATTATCACGGATGAAAACGTGGGCTTTTTTTATTGTTGATGGGTAGTTGATGACCTTTAAGAGATAAATACAAGTTCACGTTTGACTTTTTAATAAAAAGGCAAATGCAAAAATTGGCAACAAATAAAAAATTATAGCAAAGGGTTGTTTTATAAGGAAAAGTTTGTGTTTGAAAACAACTCTTATGCTACAAAATAATAACAATAAAAATTTAAATTTTATGAAAAAAACTTTCTTCCTTTTCGCACTACTTGCAAGCAGTGCTGCAAGTGCACAAAGCCATATTAACATTGAAATGCTTAGCGCTATGTACGCCAATACGCCGGCAGTGAAGTTCCGTGTATCATGGAGCAGTATTCCTATTGTAACCGGACAAACACATAACGCTAAAGTTTGGTTGTGGATTGATTTCCTGAAATTAAATGCAAACAATACTACTTCGGGCAACACGTGGACACGTGCAGAAATTTCTGAAACCCCTACCGTCATCTCTTCGCCGACAAGTGCAGCAACCCTTGATGCAAGCACCAACAAAGGTTTTTGGCTGAACGGCGTTCCCGGTAGTTACAGCGCAACGGTTACTGTATCACTCGCCAATATTCCGGCAAACACTAAATTCGATTGGTGCGCTTATGTTTCCGACTGCCCACCAAATATAGGCGATTATAATAATGGAACCTATACATTGAGGGGTACTCCTCCGTTTACGCTGAAAGATGCAAGTGGTATAACACAAACAGTAACGGGAAAAACATTCGTTCAATCATCTTTTATTCCAATAACGATGACGGATGCAACCAGTTGCCCCGGTTATTTTTGCAAATACGCCGGTGATGATTTATACGTGGATGCGCAACATAAATGTGATTTACGCACAACAGGTGCAAAGAATTGGGAAGCGTGGATAAAAGACGCGCGCGACAATGAACCGTACAGAATTGTATTGATGCCTGACGATAAATGGTGGTTGGCGCAAAATTTGCGATTTACAAATGGTTTATCCTTTCAATTAGCGAGCGCCAATCCGAATGGCGGATTAGGCGCTTACTGGTGTTATACCAATGCAGTGGCAGGTTGCAGTGATCAAAATCGTGGCGCATTGTACACGTGGGAAACTATGATGATGGTAGATGGTAAATACAATGCGGAAGGAAAATCCGGCAGCGCCGATACGTGGAATGAAACATGGGTAAGTTCTCAATATTGTACCGGTACGCCTGCCGACGATGTTAATTGCCAAAAAAATGTCGCGCGCGGCAATGTCATTGCCTATGGCGGCGGACGCGGTATTTGTCCACTGTGGTGGCATGTGCCGACTACTTATGAAGCAGCATATATGCTAGATGTAACCGGTAACAGTGGAAGTAGTTTCCGAAATAATACACCCACCGGTGCACAAAAGATAAATATGTTTAACTTATTGTTTGCAACTACTGGTTGGGCGAATACAGTGGGTTCTGATACCTATGGATTTACTGCATATCCTGCAGGTATTAGAGAGTGGAATGGTAACATAAGTCGCACAAGTTCTATTACCATGCTTGCCCATTCGGGGGCAATGGATATAATACGAACGCATATCATACATTGTGTAACAGACTACTCCTATACAAGCGCTGAATTGATGATGACTAGCAGACGGGCAAACAACGCTTCTAACGGTTCATATCCGCAAGGGATATCTGTTCGATGCGTGCGATAAAAATAAAGTGTTGAAAATATTTTTATTTATTGAAACTGCTAAGATTATTGTTTCGAGCTACTGCATTGATGGAATGTGATAAGGTTCCCATCACAAAAAAATACTTGCTTTATCCCGCCAAAACCGTATTTTTGCAGAAAGAATTTTTACTGTTATGCCCGGAATACCTTTACCGTTTATTCAATCGTTGCAAAACTTGTTGGGCGCGGAAGCCGGCGATTTGCTCGACGCCTTGCAGCAGGCGGCGCCGGTAAGTATTCGTTACAACCGGGAAAAAACCGCATCCGGGAAATTTGCAGGGGAAACGCCTGTGAACTGGTGTCCGGACGGCGTGTACCTGGCGGAACGCCCGGCGTTCACGCTTGACCCGTTGTGGCACGGCGGCGCTTATTATATACAGGAAGCTTCGTCCATGTTTTTGGCACAGTTGGCGCCGGTTGTGCAATCGTTAGGCAGCCGTTGCCGCATATTGGATTTGTGTGCTGCGCCCGGTGGAAAAGCAACGCTGCTTGCCGGTTTATTGCCGCCCGGCGGTTTGCTGGTGGCAAATGAAATTATCCGTAGCCGCGCCGCTGTTCTTCTGGAAAACCTTGCAAAATGGGGCTCCCCGAATGTAGTAGTAACCTGTAACGACCCGCAGTCATTCGGAACGCTTGCCGGCGCGTTCGATGTATTAGTGATTGATGCGCCCTGTTCCGGCGAAGGGATGTTCCGCAAAGACGCTGCCGCCATAAAAGAATGGAGTCCGGCGCATGTGCGGCTTTGCGCCGGGCGCCAACGCCGCATTGTCTCCGGCGCATGGAACGCTTTACGCGAGGGCGGACTGTTAGTATACAGCACCTGCACCTTTAACCGCGACGAAAACGATGCAAACGTGCAATGGATACAAGACGCCCTGGGCGCCGTGCGGGTGCCGCTGCCGCTGCATCCGGCATGGGGCATTGTCGAAAGCGGGGCGGGCTACCGCTTTTATCCGCACCGCGTGCAGGGCGAAGGATTTTTTATAAGCGTACTGCGGAAAACCACGCCGTCCCGCCCCGTTCGCCGGCGCGCCGGTGAAAAGGCGATACGCCGTACGGCATTGAAAGCGGCAACACCAGTGGAAAAATGGTTGTCCGGCAAATTTGTTTTTGAAAGCCGGAATAATTTTATTCACGCTTTGCCTCTTTCGCAACAAGATTTTATTGCGCAACTTTCGCAACAACTGCATGTGCTGCAAGCCGGCGTAGCCGTAGGCGAACAAAAAGGAGCTACAATTATTCCGGCGGCTGCATTGGCATTATCTACCGCCCTGCAACCAAGGGCTTTCCCGAAAGTGGAAGTGGATATACCTACCGTCTTGCATTTCCTTCGTCGCGATACTATTAAGCTTGACTTCGCGGGAAAAGATTTTGTGTTGCTCACCTGTAACCGGCTTCCGTTGGGTTTTGTCAGGCATCTTGGACACCGCACCAATAACCTCTATCCTGCTGCATGGCGAATACGGATGAGACTAGATTGAAATATTTTTCTTATCTTTGCACAATAAATTTTTTAGCACAAGTCTTTTATGGAAAACAATTCTACAAAAAACAACGCCGAACAAGAAATAGATTTATGGGAAATCCTGCGGAAATTTGGGTGCTGGATAGCTAAGGTTTTCAGCGCTATTATTCTTTTTCTTTTTCGAAAAAGCATTTGGCTTGCCTGTTTTGTTTTTGCGGGCGTGGCTATCGGCTTCTTCCTGTATGCTTCCCACGAACCATATTACAGTTCGCACATGCTTGTGCGGGCAAATGTGGCGGATAACTTTTTTTATGTAAACCTGATTAACGAAGAATTATCATTAGAGAATATTCGTAATCCGCTGGAATGGGTGCGGAAATTAACTATTCCGGCGTCCATAGCCAAGCAAATTTATTCTATCCGGGCATGCTATGGTGTGGACATTAATAAGGACGGGTTACCGGACATTATTGATGAAGACCATAAATACATTTCTTCCCGGGATTCGAGTAAAGTCGCCCAAATACTTCACGGTTCTTTTTACATCAATGTGTGGGCTTATTCGCATGAGGTACTTCCGCACATCCGGCAAAACTTGCTAAATTTCATCAATAATAATGAATATGTGCAACATCATAATGTGCGGAGAATAGAAGAAATCAATGAACAAATAAGCTATTTGCAGCAACAAATAACCCGGTTCGACAGTTTACAGCGGTATGAATATTTTCAAAAAAACGACGCTAAAAAAGCCGTAGGCGGCGGGCAACTGTTAGTTTTGAATGAAGTGCCGCAGCCGCTTTATCATGACGATTTGATTAACTTGAACAATGAGGTTATATCAAGGTATTCCACTTTACAACTTTATCCAGACCCGGTTACAATTGTCCAGGAATTTGCCGAAACATTCCGCCAGAAGAATAATGTCCTGTTTTACGTTAAGCCGTTAGCTATATATTCATTTCTCATTGGCTTGGTTTTCGTCATCCTTTGGGATTACAGGAAACAGCTTTGGAAAGTATACCGCGAAAAGTAATCAGGAAACTATACAAAGAAAAAACGCTAACAAGACTGAAAACTTGTTAGCGTTTTTTTTAATAAACCGCAGTAACCCGGATTATTTTTTCGGGCGGACATAGGTTGCGTTCAGTCCGAGGAGCACGTCTTTGGTTATATCCAGGCTCGGATGACCCTGTATAATCGTGTTCGTGGAAGCGTTGGTGCTAATGATCAACGAATAGTCATGGTCGATATTATAACTTTTCAGGTAGGTTGTTATGGCGTCGTAAATACGGCGCAGCATGACCGCTTCTTCTTCCGCCAACTCGTTGCGCAAACGTTCGCTGTAAGTAGCCAGTTCTTGTTGTTTTTGTCCCAATTGCTGTTCCAGTTGTTCGGCTTGCGAACGGGTAACCAGTCCCTTTTGGATTTTTTCCTTGTAATCATTTACATTCCGTTCAAAACTCTTGCTGCGTTTTGACAGGTCGTCTTCCATGCCTTTAACTTTAACCTCCAACTCGCCGCGCAGGTCGTGATACATGTCGTAGTTATTGACCAGCGAATCTATTTGAAGATACACAATACTGCCCGCCGGAGCGATTTCACCTTCGGATATTATCCCGGTCGCATTATTGGGGGTTGCTTTGCCGTTGCAGGCAAAATATAAAACGTACAAGCCGGCGATGGCTAAAAAGAGAACGGCATTTACAATCAATTGTATTTTTTTCATATTTTTTAATTTTAGAAGTACAAAGCTACAAATAATTTTTAGTTTAACAATTGCCGCCGGTAAAGTTGGATAGTATTTTCCAATCCAAAATACAGCGCATCACTAATCAGGGCATGCCCAATAGACACTTCAAGCAGTGATGGTATCCGGTGGTAAAAATAAGCCAGGTTGTCCAGGTTCAAGTCATGACCGGCATTTAAGCCCAGTCCGGTGTCGGCAGCAGCTTTTGCGGCGGCTACAAAAGCGGCTATCGCGGTTTCGCGGTTTGCGGCATACTGCGCGGCATAGACTTCTGTATAGAGTTCCACACGGTCGGCGCCGGCGCCGGCGGCACGGCGAACCATTTCCGCATCGGCATCCACAAAGATAGAAGTGCGGATACCTTTGGATTTGAACACCGCAATTACTTCGCGCAGGAAAGGCAGATGTTTCTTCACATCCCAGCCGGCATTGGATGTAATCACGTCGTGCCCGTCCGGCACTAACGTTACCTGCTGCGGCTGCACTTCCAGCACCAGGTCTATAAACGACGGCTCGGGATTGCCTTCGATATTAAATTCCGTTGTGAGCAATGGTTTCAATGCGCGCACGTCGGCGTAGCGAATATGGCGTTCGTCGGGGCGCGGATGTACGGTAATGCCTTGCGCGCCGAACCGTTCGCAATCCAGCGCTACCTGCAATACGTCGGGCATATTGCCCCCACGCGCATTGCGAAGCGTCGCTACCTTATTAATATTTACACTAAGCTGGCACATGGTTTAGTCGTAAGTCATAAGTCGTAAGTCGTAAGTCATAAGTCATAAGTCGTAAGTCATAAGTCGTAAGTCGTAAGTCATAAGTCGTAAGTCATAAGTCATAAGTCATAAGTCGTAAGTCATAAGTCGTAAGTCATAAGTCATAAGTCGTAAGTCGCGGCAAGCACGGTGGCGCCAGCCCATTCTCCATTCTCCATTCTCCATTTTCAATTCTCCATTAATTTGTATCCTTGTCCTTTTACGGTTACTATTTGTACGTCCGGGTCGTCTTTCAAATATTTGCGCAGCCGGGTAATATAAGTATCCAAACTGCGGGAATAAATAATGCCGGCATTTCCCCACTGTTCTTCGAGGAGGATACCCCTGTCCACCACATTTCCGCGTTCCATACATAACGCCAGAAGGATGGCATTCTCTTTCCTGTTGAGATGAACAGTCTCCCCGAAGCCTTGCAATTCGTTCTTTTCGGAATTAAAACAATAGTTGCCTATGGGGAAAGTTTTACCGGATGCACCATTCAAAACCGCCGGCGGCGCTACCGGCACAGGGTTTTTGCGGTGGCGCGCAGGGCGGAACAAGATAGCAAAACAGCCGCCGGTCAATAGTAGCAGGCACAGGGAAACAATAAGCGTGCCGGTCATTTGCCCAAAGATAACAGCTTTCCGGAATTGCAATGTCGCCTGCAAGTTTTCTGCCGTTGTACTGCGGATAGTAATTTGTGTAGAGAAATGTTCCGGCGTTCCGTTTTTCAAGTGTGCGGTTGTTTCCACCAATTGTCCGGTAACATGGTCAAACCGTTCAATGGAAAAGCCCAGCGGAAGTCCCCGGTCATACAATTCGCCGGCAAATAAATCAGACAGGCAATAAATATTCAACGGCATAATGCTCTCGCGCAACTCATAGAACGCACGGTTGATAAAGGTTTCCAGCGATTGCCCCGACACATTGTCATACACAATGGTATCCGGCGCGGGGCATTTGCGGATAATCCGTATTTCTTCGTCCCCGCAGCTTTGAATGGTCAATGCGCCCGGGTTGATGATATCGGCTACGGGAATGCGGTAGGTTTGCTCTTTCCGGCAGGCGCTGTCGAACGCTTCATGAACGGTTGTTACAAAATTATCGCAGGTCAGTTGGTAGGCATTGTATAACCACAATGCCTGTAATGCCAACAAAGAAACGATGCCTAACAATAGCCCGCATGGACGGAGGATTTTTTTTACAGGTAGAAACATGTTGCGAAACGCGTATTTTTTACAAATTTATGAAAAATATTCTATTCCCCATAAAAAACGCGCACCTGCCTTTCGCGCGGAGCGCTGCCGGTGCATAGCAGAAAACCCGTGCGCCGCGCGATGTGCAGGACATTCCGCCTTGCATCTACCAATATGCCGCCCCTAACGGGGCGATGAGAGTTGAAAATTGAAAGTTGAAAGTTGAAGCTACCAAAAATCAAAAAAATGAAATAAAATTTGTAGATAAAAAAATTAGTTTTATATTTGCGGCGTTAATATGCTTCTTTGACATTTTGAATTTGATATATTAAAAATATATCGCTTT
>JAIRLT010000126.1 GCA_031259225.1 Prevotellaceae bacterium | reverse complement strand
CCGGTGCATAGCAGAACGCCTGTGCGCCGCGCGTGTGCAGGAAGCATCATCGTGTATCCCCGTGCTGCGTTCCGCTTCGCTGCACTTGCACGGGGTTACCAACATCCCGCCCCTAACGGAGCGCCCGCTCGTCATTGTGAGGGCGAAGCCCGTAGCAATGACGATGCGACAATTTGAATTGCACCCAATGGGACTGATTATTTAATAAGACTAATTAGGCTGGCGGCGGGAGGATTAAGAATTAGGAATTACGAAATACGAATTACGAATTAGCTGGCGCCAGTCCAATTCCTAATTTTTAATTCTTAATTCCTAATTCCATGCGGCAGAGAAATATTTCCGAGCGACGGAGAAATATTTCCGAGCGGCAGAGAAATATTTCTGAGCGACGGAGAAATATTTCTGAGCGGCAGAGAAATATTTCTGAGCGACGGAGAAATATTTCTGAGTGGCGGAGAAATATTTCTGAGCGGCAGAGAAAGGTGTAAATGTAAAAAAATTAAAGGCTTTTTTTGAACCGGCAAAATTCTTTTTGCCTAATTTTTATTATTATAATTTATTGTATCTTTGCGCCCCAAACCAAAAAATTACAATATGAAAACATTCAGGTTACTATTAGCAGGCGTTGTGTTGGCATCCATCAGCGGCGTGGCACAAGCACAATGGACGCCCGAAGCCATTATCGGGCAAACCCCCGGTTTACCGCCGGCTGCCACGCTGGCGGCAGCCAAAAATGGCAATGACCAACCGGCAGCATCAGCGGCATACCAAGTGATCAATTCCTTCGTCGAAAAAATCGAAGCGCTGCGCAAGCAAAGTGAACAGGATGGCGGCGGCATTAGTGCCGAAAGCCGTGAAAAGATGCAGACACAAGTCATGGCAAGCGCCGAAAAATTATTCCAGCAAATGACCGGAAAATCCATATCCGATATGGAAAATATGGAAAACCTCAGCGAAGCCGAACAGGAGGCTGTGTGGAAAGAAGCCACAGAGCAGTATTTGTCTTCCATGGGGTTTGCCAATGTCTCGCTTGACAGGGAAACGAAAGTGGATGATATACTGGCTCCCGGTACCGGCAACACTTTAGCCGACTTCGAGGCGATAAACCGTGACATAAAAGAATTAAAAAAGAAAAATTATAGCGAAGAGGAAATGGAAGCCTACTTGAAGCAGGATGAACGTATACAGCGCTTGCGAGACTCGCCGGCGGGGAAGGCTGCCGCCAATAAAGCCCAAGCCAATACATCCCAATCGCCGCAAATCAGTGAAAGCGACGTGAACATTATAAGGGAAGCGTCCGAAGAGCAGGAAAAGTTTACGCAACAAATGAACAGCATTGTCGGGGTCAATAAAAAGGAACACGATGCGCTTATCGGGCAATTTGCCGGAATACGCAATAAATATTACGGTACGGCGGACTATCAAAAGGCAAATGAGATTGTGAATGCCTGCAACAGCGGAAATATAACCTCCTCCGAACAGTGTAAAGCCGCCTATGAGCAGCAAAATGCCATACACATAGCTTGCGATACGGAATGTTTCACCCTCTGGCGCGACCAGGTTACCAAAGAGCAGGAACGGATAAAAGCCCTGCTTGCCGATGCCAAACGGGTGGATGCCCTACAATCCGAAGCCGCGCAAGCGCAGGCACAATTGCTTGGTAAATCTTTACCCGGCTCTACGCTACCCCTATCCGGCATGACGCAACAAATGACTGATGCGGGGAGGAACGCTAAAGCAGTTGTGGACGCTTATCTGAACGTTACACTAAATGTTATGAATTATGAGTTATGAGTTATGAGTTAGGCTGGCGCCAATTAGTGGTTAATGGTTAATGGTTAATGGCTGGCGCGCCGGCTAATTCGTAATTCTTAATTCCTAATTCCTAATTCCTAAATGGCTGGCGCGTCAGCCTAAATCTGTAAATCTGTAAATCCGTAAATCTGTAAATTGTTTCTGCCTACTGCCTACTGCCCACTGCCTACTGCTTACTGCTCCCTGCCTACTGCTTACTGCTCCCTGCCGAGAGGTACGTATAGATGGCGGGGATGATGTACAGCGAGAAGAAGGTGGCGCAAATCATCCCGCCGACAACGGCAATACCCATCGAGACGCGGCTTTCGGCGCCCGCGCCGGTAGCTGTCGCCAAGGGCAGGATGCCGAGGATGGTACAGAGACTGGTCATCAAAATAGGACGGAAACGCGATACCGCTGCTTCGCGTATCGCCTCGCCCATCGACAATCCCGCCGCCTTGCGCTGGTTGGCAAATTCCACTATCAGGATGCCGTTTTTCGTGACCAGCCCGATGAGCATGATGATACCAATCTGGCTGAAAATATTCATCGTCTGCCCCCACAGGTACATGCTGAGCAGCGCGCCAATCAACGCCAGCGGCACGGTGAACATAATCGTCAGCGGGTCGCGGAAGCTCTCAAACTGTGCCGCCAGCACCAAATAAATTAACAGCAGCGCCAGAATGAAAGCAAACATCAAACTGGAGGTGCTTTCGACAAAATCTTTGGAATCGCCCGAGAGCGTGGTGTTGAAATCGGTATCCAGCACTTCGCCGGCGATACGATCCATTTCTTCGATGCCCTGCCCCAGCGTGTAGCCCCGGGCAAGCCCCGCCGACACGGTTGCCGACACAAACCGGTTGTAACGGTATAACTGCGGCGGCATGCTGCTCTCGCGGATAGTGACTAAGTTATCCAACTGTATCAATTCGTCGTTATTATTGCGCACATAGATATTGACCAGATCCGATGGGCGGCTGCGGTGGCGGCGGTCAAACTCGCTCAGGATTTGGTACTGTTTCCCGTCCAAAATATAATACCCGATGCGCTGTTCGCTCATGGTAAGCTGCAACGTTTGCGCAATATTCTGCACATTCAGCCCGAGCAGCGCTACTTTTTCACGGTTGATACTCACCGTTACTTCGGGCTTCGTGAATTTCAAATTTACATCGCTTGCGGAAAACGCCTTGCTGTCGCTCACGGCAGACATGAAACGCGGCAATATCCGTTTCAGGTCGTCCAAATTCTTTGCCTGTATAACGTACTGCACGGGCATGCCGCCGCGCCGCCCGCCGAATGATTGCTGTTGCTGTACAAACGACCGCGCCCCCGACAGTTGCCGTACGTTGGGCGTTAATTCATCGGCAATCTCTTGTTGCGTGCGGTGGCGGAGGTCGGCGTCCACCAGTTTTATCCGCGCCCACGAAGAATTGACCGACCCCATGCCCACGCCGGACATGATGTTTTCGCGTTCGTTTTCCGGGATTTCTTCTTCCACCATTGCCACCATTTCGTTGGCATAACGTTCCATGTAATCGAACGTCGCGCCTTCCTGCGCGGTCGAATTGACGGTGATGTAGGAGCGGTCTTCAAGCGGCGCCATTTCCGACGGCAGCCGTTGCCACAGCCATACAATCCCGGCGCCTATTATTATAATTGCCAAAATGCCGATATACCGGTAGCGCAAAAAGCTATTCAGTGAACGGCGGTATACATTGTTCAACCAGCCGAAGAACGGCTCGGTTACGCGGTAGAGCCAGCCGCCGCCGTCTTTGTGGCGTTTCAGCAGTTTTGTCGAAAGCATCGGCGTAAACGTGAGGGCGACAAATGCCGAGATGCACACCGACCCGGCAATAACCATGCTGAACTCCCGGAACAGGCGTCCGGTAACGCCTTGCAGGAATACGATAGGGAAAAATACGGCGACTAATGAAATGGTTGTAGCAATCACCGCAAAGAAAATTTCCTTTGACCCGGCAAGCCCTGCCGCCAGTGGCGACATGCCCGCTTCGATTTTTGTATAAATATTTTCCATCACCACAATCGCGTCGTCCACCACCAGCCCAATGGAAAGCACCACGGCAAACAGCGTAAGTATATTGATGGAAAAGCCGGCGAGGTACATCACAAAGAACACGCCCACCAGCGAAATCGGGATAGCCAGCGCCGGGATGAGCGTCGTGCGCCAGCTCCGGAGGAACAAAAAGATGATGAACACCACGAGCGCGAAGGCTTCGTAAATCGTGTGCTGCACCTCGCTTAACGATTGCCGGATAAAAGTAGTATTGTCGAACGACACTTCCACAAGGATATCTTCGGGCAAATCTTTTTGCAGGTCATCCAGCGTCGCCCGCGCATGGTTCACAATGTCGATATAATTAGCCCCGGGCTGCGGCACCAGCACACAGTTCACCGACGGGCGGTTATTTACTTTCACGATTGACCGGATATTCTCCGCCTCAATCTCCGCCCGCCCGATATCGCTGAACCGCACTACGCGCTCGCCGTCTTCATACACGATGAGGTCGTTGAACTCGTCGATATTCCGCAGGCGTCCCAGCGTCCGCACCGTAAGTTCCATCGTATGCCCTTCGATACGTCCCGACGGCAACTCAATATTGGCGTTGGTAACGGCGTTGCGCACATCTAACGGCGTCAGCCCGTAGGCAGCCAAGCGCTGCGGGTCCATCCGCATGCGGATAGCCAGCTTCCGCGACCCCCAGACATTAACGCTGCTCACGCCCGGCACGGTTTGCAGGCGTTCCTTGAAAGTATTTTCGGCATACATGCTCAGGTCAATCAACGACCGCCGGTCGCTGCTCAGGGTGATGCCGAAAATCGGTTGCGAATCGGCGTCGGCTTTCTCGACCACCGGCGGATCAACGTCCTGCGGCAGGCGGCGCATGGCGCCCGATACTTTATCGCGCACGTCATTGGCGGCGGTTTCCATATCCACCTCCAGTTTAAACTCCACCGTGATGCGGCTTTGCCCGTCGCGGCTGGTGCTCGAAATGGAGCGGATACCGGGAATACCGTTAATCGCCGACTCCAGCACTTCGGTGATTTGCGTTTCAATCACGTCGGAATTAGCCCCCGGGAAGCTGGTCGTAACCGTTACAATAGGCTGATCAACGTTCGGGTAATCGCGGATACCGAGGTACGAGAACCCGATAGCGCCCAACAGCACGATAAGAATATTCAGCACGGTAGACAGCACCGGGCGATGAATGGTTGAAGATGAAAGAGACATATTGTTTTATTTACGGATTTATGTTCTACTAACCTTTTATATGGGTACAAAAACAGGTAATCAATTCCGGCAAAAATATTTATTTTGCTAAGGAAAACCGCTTGCTTCCGGCTGCCGCATTAGCGAAATAAAGAAGCAGGCTCAAATAGTTTAGTCAGGAATAAGGTAAAGGTATTTATTTTGCAGGGGCAAAGATAATAAAAAATCGGGAATAAATTCATGCTTATACCGGAAGAATTACTCAGCCGGCTTCATGCACCCCTGCGGACGGAATAATTTTTTTAGTCCGGAACACGATTACTAAGGGAAAATGCAACCACAGCGCGCCATTTTCAATGGTTGCACGCTGAAACCCTACGGGGGACAAGGCGCAGAATTGTTAAGAAACAGGATTTTTACTTCTGTTCGTGATAATATTTTTGTAAAGACTACAATTGGCGGAAACAACGGACGCGCCAGGCGTTCCCTTCCCAATCCCCACCGATATAATAAGCACTGGGACCACCGCATTTATAGCCCGGGTCCATGCATAGACATGAACCATCATCATCATTTGAGTAGTACGCATCTCCATATAAAAAGTCAAATCTTCGCCATAATACATATTTCGAACTCCAGCCATATATATTGTTACTACCACACTGGGTGTCATCCGACCTTAAGTAAACGACCGCAGTCAATTTTTCATCAGCCAAAGATCCCAAGAGTTCATTCCAATTTGCATCAACCGGCAGTATCCAGTCGTTAGGACATACACCTTGTATGTTTGCACCATAGCCGCTCGTACCACCATAACTGCCGTTTGCTTGTGAAGGCTGATACCACCTGCCACAGGTTTCTTTTGTACAATCGCCATATGTAATTTCGTACCCCGTTCCTTCATATTTCACATTTTGCGCCAACCACCAGTTATTGTCTGGCATCAATACAATCCTGTACAATTCATCATCGCGCGTGTCTTTTATCCACGCTTCCCAATTCTTCGCGCCGCTGGTACGTTGTTGGCAAAGATGATCGGCGTCAATAAATAAATCGCTGCCGGTGTAAGGGCAGAAAATGCCCGGACATTCCGTTTTATCCCTTATAGTGGTGGGCGTAACGGTTAATGCCGAAGTGGCAAGTGTTGTTTCGTTTACTGTTTGCGTAGTTGCGCCATCGGAGGCTATTAACGTAAACGGCGGCGTGCCTTTGAAAGTGTACGTACCGTTATTTGCCGTTACATTCGGCGGGCAATCGGAAGCATAAGCGCACCAGTTAAAAGTAGTATTTGCCGGTATGTTCGCCAATGCTACCGTTACGATTTGGCGATAACTGCCATCGTTTCCTTGCAACCAAAAACCCTGCCGGTTGTTGCCATCATACGAAACAGATGCTGCCGGCGATGCGGTGGCAACGGTGGCGCGCGTCCACGAGCCAGAGGGTTGGTTATTTTCTATTTTAATAAAATCAACCCATAACCAGATTTTGGAGTTGTGGCAAGCGCCTTCGGGAATGGCATCCCATGATACGCGGAATTGCACGGCAGGCGCAGTATA
>JAIRLT010000054.1 GCA_031259225.1 Prevotellaceae bacterium | reverse complement strand
AATGTAACGCCGGTAACCGTATATAACTGGATGCGCAGCTATGGAAAGGATATAATAGATAAAATCCGCAATCCTCGTCCGGTACAAACAATAGAATGGAACGAAATGCGCTATTATGGGAACAGCCAAAAAACGATGGAGGGTTTTGGGGTGGTGTTAATAGAGAAAGAAAGCCAAACACTCGTAGCATTGAAGCAAAAAGAAGAACAGGGACAGCATTAAAATTTGATATAAAAAATTTATGTTGATTTTTTCCAAAATACATAATCCAACACTTTCCGGTTGGCAGTATCTATTATCGAAAAATCTTCCTCTATATACATGTCGGTTACTTTCATTTGCTTACTCGTAGCATGGTTCAGGCAAAGGTGGATGTCGTCTTTACTGATCCCGCATTTATTGCGGGCTATTGTACCCCATGAATGCCGGGCGGCATAAAATTCAAGGTCATCAATGCCGATGATAGCGCCTATCTTTTTGAGACCATAATTAGCCGTAGCGGTTTGCAGCCCGTTAATGGCGGCTGTAAATGTTCCCACCGTTTTGTATGTTCTGTAAAAACAAAATACGCGCTTACCCTCAGGATCCCTGTATTTCTCTACCAGGGATGCTATCTCCGGCGCTACCTTGATAGATATACGGGCATTATCATCCCGCTGGTTTTTCGTCTTCTTACGGTTATAGGTGATACGTCCATCTTTATAATGGTCGCAATAATACAAATCCGCCTCATTGATCCCAATAAGCCCGAAACTTAACAGGAACATATCTTTTGCAAAATTCAACCTGCTGGCGCGGGTACTTTCTTTCTCATAAGGCAAGGTAGCGATTTTCCTTATATCCTCTGCAGTAATTGCCCTTTTGCGGGGCGCTTTGTACTTGGGTATGTCCGCTTTTTTGAAGGGCGAAAAAGGAATCCGTATGATACCCATGTCTTCATCATTATAGGCGTCTTTAGCCCTGTTGTGCAAGGCTTTTATCATCGCAGGATACAAAGAAGGAGCGCGGGCGCCTTTCTTCCTTTTATCCGGCGCCGGTTGTTCTTGTATCCAAGCGATCCACTCATTGACGAATTTCTTGGTAATTTCATGAATACTCAACGTATCCCGACCTGTGAACCGTATTAAACTGTTTAACGCTACTTCATACACACGATACGTCTCATTGCCGTTGCCCCTGATTTTATTGATATAATCACGGCTAAAAGCGATAAAATCCAAATCGAAGTCCGTGCCTTCTTCCTTCTTCTTTTCGCCTTTGATGATATCCGATACCAGTTCGGCTATCTGCTCTACATCCATGCTGCCAAGACGGTGTTGGTAGGCATTACAGCGTTGCCGGCATGCCCGTTCTATATCCAATACCGCATCAAGTAGCTGTTGATTCTTGATTTTCATGGAACGCGTGATATCGTCCTTCGTTAAAAAAATATTGGTTGCCGGATATTTTTTCTTGGACTTATGCGTTATCCGAATTTTTACATTGTAGGTGGCATCGTTTTTTGCATGGTGAGCATACACCTCTGCCTTGAATGTGGCCATATTTTCGACTTTTAGGTTTGTAGAATATTTGTAGAATTTCGTCGTACAAAGGTAGGTATTTTTTATCGAAAATACAGAAAAGAAATTTTAAAAAAAAATGGGAAACGTTATATATCCCTTGTCAATATTGGTTCATAGAATTTTATTTTTTTCTGAACTTTTTTCCCGAAAATTTATATGGAAATTTTCCAGATTTCAGTTTACTTGCCGAATAAAAGTTAAAGCGATATATTTTAATATATCAAATTCAAAATGTCAAAGAAGCATATTAATGGCGCAAATATAAAACTAATTTTTTTAATTCCAAATTTTATTTCGATTTTTTTGCGGCGTCAGCCAATTCTTAATTTTTCCAATTAAACTCGCCGGTTTTACATTCAACGCAAATTATGTATCTTTGTACACATGTTTTTGCGCCATTTATCTATAACGGATTTTAAGAATATCGCCTCGGCGGAACTGGACTTTTCGCCGAATATCAATTGTATTGTCGGGGAAAATGGCGAAGGCAAAACGAACTTGCTGGACGCCGTATATTATTTGTCGATGGCTAAAAGTTGCTTTGGCGGCAGCGACTGTCCCCATATCCGCCACAACGAAGCCTTTTTCCTTTTGCAGGGGCGCTACCAACGCAACGGCACGGAAGATACCATTTCCTGCGGCGTGCAACGCGCCGGGGGGAAAACGCTTAAACGTAACAACAAAACGTACGACCGCCTGTCCGATCATCTCGGCTTGCTGCCGCTGGTAATCATTGCGCCTGTCGATAACGGACTGATAAATGAATCGGGCGAAGAACGGCGGAAATATATGAACACGTTGCTGGTGCAGATAGACCGCACGTACCTGCATGCGCTTACGCATTACAATCATTTCCTTGCGCAACGCAATAAATTACTGAAAACGCCTTCCGGCGCGGCTTCCGAGCTGCTGCTGACGCTCAATGAACAACTGGCGCAACATGCGCAATTGATTTATGACCGCCGGAAAACGCTGGTTGCCGGCTTGCAGCCGTTCTTTTCCGGCATCTACGAAACCCTTTCGGAAAATAAAGAACAGGTTACGCTGGGCTATCGTTCGGATCTGGACAATGGCGGATTGAACGACTTGCTCCTGCAATATGCCAGCCGCGACCGCGTCATGCAACACACCACCGTCGGCATTCACCGCGACGACATCGCGATGCACCTCGGCGGGTATACCTTGCGCCGCGTGGGTTCGCAAGGACAACAAAAAACATTCCTGATTGCATTAAAACTGGCGCAATACGAATTCCTGAAGCAGCACAACAAACAACATCCGTTGTTACTATTGGATGACATTTTCGACAAACTCGACGAACGCCGCGTGCAGCAATTGATTGTAATGGTGGCGCACGAAGCGTTCGGGCAAATATTTTTAACCGACAGTAACAAAATCCGCCTCGACAAAATGGTGAAGGAACTCACCCAGGATTATACGATATTCACCGCGAAACAGGGCGCTTTTACCGCCGCCCGGCAATAAGGCAATGAAACGGCAGAGCAAAATATTATTACTGAAAGACGTGTTACAACAATACGTCCTTGACGAAGGTTTGGAGGATAAACTGTTGGAAGCACGTGTGCTTTTATTGTGGGACGAGCTGTTGGGGCTAACGGTAACGCGGGTTACACGTAAAAAATATATCGCCAACCGGAAATTTTTTGTACAGTTGGACTCTTCTATCGTGCGCCGGCAATTGTTCATGATGCGCGCCGAGATAGTAGAAAAAATCAACCAGCAGGCGGGCGCAAAGGTAATTGACGAACTGATTTTGCAATGATGAAAATTGTAGCCGATGAAAATATTCCGTTATTGCAGGGCGTTTTTGAGCCGTATGCCGAAGTTGTTTATGCGCCTGCCGGCGCCATTTCCCCCACCCTGCTTAAAGGCGCCGATGCGCTTTTAATCCGCACCCGTACACGTTGCGATGCAAAGCTATTGGCGCATTCACCCGTTCGTTTCGTTGCCACTGCCACCGTCGGCGCCGACCATATTGACTCGGACTACTGCCGGCAAAATGGTATTGCTGTTTTTTCAGCAGCCGGCTGCAATGCGGCAGCCGTCGCGCAATACGTGGTAACCGCCCTGTTGGCGGCAGAAACGCTTACCGGGAAAAAAGTACAGGAACGCACACTGGGGATTATCGGCGCGGGAAATATCGGGCGTTTAGTGAGCGCACTGGCTGCCCACATGGGAATGCGGGTGCTTTTGAATGACCCGCCCCGTGCGGCGCGCGAAGGGACGGCGGGATTTGTCGAATTGGAAGAACTGCTGCAACGCGCCGACAGCGTTACGCTCCATGTGCCGCTGTCCGGCTGTACAAGGAACCTGGCAGGCGACGCTTTTTTTGAACGCCTCCAATGCGGCGCGGTGTTCATCAACACCTCGCGCGGGGAAGTTACCGACGAAGCTGCGTTGTTGCGTCACCGCAAAAAATTGGGCGCGGTAATATTGGATGTTTGGCAAAACGAACCGCACATCCATCCCGCCACGCTCGCGGCTGCAGACATTGCCACGCCGCACATTGCAGGCTATTCCATACAGGGGAAGAGCAATGCCACAACAATGGTCGTGCGGGCGCTGGCAACGTTTTTCGACATCGGCGCATTGAAAAATTTCACGGCAACTTTCGCCACAGGGAAAACGCATATTGATATTCCTTGCGGCGAAAACCGTTTGCGGACGCTCCTTACAGCAGCTTATCCTATCCTCGAAGATGATAAATTACTGCGTGCACAACCGCAAAATTTTGAACAATTGCGCAACAAATATCCTTTACGCAATACGCCGGAATGGGAAGAATTAGGAATTAAGAATTAGGAATTAAGAATTAGCTGGCGCGCCAGCCCATCAGAAATCAGAAATCCAACCGCCATGTTTAACCTTTATGATTTAGAACAATTGTCCCAAGCGGGCATCCGTGTGGAACAAGCCGAACGGCAATTACAAAATTTCCGCACAGGTTTTCCTTATCTCCCCATAGTAGCGCCGGCAGCGCCGGGAAAAGGGATCAGGCAATTAGACACGGAAACGCAAGCCGGATTAGTGCAGCTTTTCGATAATTGGAGCGGGCGGCGCGTGAAATTCGTTCCTGCTTCGGGCGCTGCCACACGGATGTTTAAGGCGTTGCTCGAAACAAAAACGGCATTGGCGCAAAATCCCGGCGCAGCTATTAGCAACGACAGCGCAGCGTTTTTCGCTTCGCTGGATAAATTTGCATTTTATGACGAACTGAAAAAAGTTGCTGCTAATCCGGACGACCGTTTAGCGGTCTTGAATGCGTTGCTGGATAAAGCCGGGTTGAACTATGGCAACCTCCCAAAAGGACTGCTGCTCTTTCATAAATATGCCGGCGGGGCGCGTACCGCCTTTGAAGAACACTTGGTGGAAGCGGCTTTGTACGCCAAAGACGCCGGCAATGTAGCGCGTTTGCACTTTACCGTTTCCCCCGAACACCGCAGTAAATTTACCGGTTTGCTGAAAAAAGTACAACCGTCCTACGAAGAACAGTTCGGCGTGACCTTTGAAATAACTTTTTCGGAACAAAAAAAATCAACCGACACGATTGCGGCAGACGGGCATAACCAGCCTTTCCGGAATGCCGACAACAGCTTGCTTTTCCGTCCGGGCGGGCATGGCGCGCTGCTCGAAAACCTCAACGCACTGACGGAAGATGTGGTCTTCGTGAAAAACATCGACAACGTGGTAACCGACGCCCTGAAACCGGAAACCGTACACTGGAAAAAAGTGCTGGCAGGCTTGTTGCTGCAATTGCGCGAACAAATATACCATTACATCGCGCAAATAGAAAATAATCCGGATGCGCTTCAATTAAAAAAAATAGCCCTGTTCCTGGAACACGCTTTCTGCATCACCTTGCCGGAGGTGCCGGAAAAGGAATATGCGCCGTTGTTGTATGCAAAACTCAACCGACCTTTGCGTGTGTGCGGCATGGTAAAAAATGTGGGGGAACCGGGCGGCGGTCCTTTCATTGCAAAGGATGCCGACGGCTCGCTGTCGTTGCAAATTGCCGAAAGCGTACAACTGGATCTGAACGACCCGGAAGTGCAAAAACACTTTAATGCGGCTACCCACTTCAATCCGGTGGATTTGGTCTGTTCGTTCCGCGATTATAAAGGCGGGAAATTTGATTTGCTTCATTTCCGCGACCCCGCTACCGGCTTCATTTCCACGAAAAGCAAAGACGGCAGGACGCTCAAAGCGCAGGAACTGCCGGGGCTCTGGAACGGCGCCATGAGCAACTGGAATACCGTTTTTGTAGAAGTCCCCCTCGCTACGTTCAATCCCGTAAAAACCGTACTGGACTTGCTGCGCAAAGAACACCAGAGTGAGTTAAGAGTTAAGAACTAAGAGTTAAGAGTTGGCTGGCGCAGGCTAATGTGCTAATTGTTTAATGTGCTAATGTGATTAATTGGCTGCCGCGCCAGCCAACTCTTAGTTCTTAACTCTTAGTTCTTAACTCCTCTGGCGCGTCAGCTAATTCTCCATTCTCCACTCTCCATTCTCCACTCGCGAAGCGCTGGTGCGCCAGCCGCTCCCCCTCCTTTGGAGGGGGCTGGGGGAAGGTGTTCCACTCGTTTGCTCCCCCTTCGGGGGCTGGGGGGCTTACGGAATAATCGTGCTTTCGATTTCGCTCCAGGGACCTTTTTTGCCGCTGGTATTTTCCCAGCGGGCGGCAAACCAGAGGGTCTTTCCGCGCTCCGACTCCTTGAAGG
>JAIRLT010000246.1 GCA_031259225.1 Prevotellaceae bacterium | reverse complement strand
ATTGACGAATATGCGATGGGCTTCGGCAAACAGATTGACGTAACAATCAACGAAACGCAGGTAAGCGTGCGCGACTATGGGCGCGGCGTCCCGCTGACAAAAGTGGTGGCGGTATCAAGCATCATGAACACCGGCGCAAAATACGACAACAAGGCATTTAAGAAATCGGTCGGGCTGAATGGCGTTGGTATCAAAGCGGTGAACGCACTGTCGGCATCCTTTGAAATTGTTTCCTTCCGCGAAGGGAAATGCAGTGAAGCCGCCTTCTCGCAAGGCAACCTGCTGAAAGAAAAACAGGACGGCAGCAAAGAAAAAAACGGCACGCTGGTTACTTTTATCCCCGACGGGGAAGTGTTCGGGCATTATACGTTCAACATGGAGTTCGTGGAACAAATGATACGGCACTATACGTACCTGAACGCCGGATTGCAAATTATCCTGAACGGCGAAACATACGTTTCCAAAAACGGTTTGCTGGACTTGCTGAACGAAGACATGGGCGAAGAACCGCTCTACCCGCCCATTCACCTGCAAGGTACGGACATTGAAATGGTGATCACGCACGGTCATGAATACGGCGAATCCATTGCGTCGTTTGTGAACGGGCAAAATACCACACAAGGCGGCACGCACTTGTCGGCTTTCCGCGAAGCGGTTTCCAAAACCATTAAAGAATTTTATAAAAAAGATTTCGACCCGGCAGATGTGCGGCATTCAATGGTGGCGGCGGTAAGCATTAAAGTGGAAGAGCCGGTATTCGAATCGCAAACAAAAACAAAATTAGGCTCCAAAGATATGGCGCCGGGCGGGACGTCGGTACGTAACTTCATCGGCGATTTCCTCAAGGAAAAATTAGATAACTACCTGCACAAACACCCCGGAACCGCCGATATCCTGTTAAAAAAAATCATGGAGTCGGAAAAGGAACGGAAAGCGATTTCGGGCATCCAGAAACTGGCGCGCGAACGGGCAAAAAAAGCAAACCTGCATAACAAAAAACTGCGCGATTGCCGCATTCACTGCAACGATAAACACGAAGCCGCCGAAGCAAGCACCCTGTTTATTACCGAAGGCGATTCGGCAAGCGGCTCTATCACCAAAAGCCGCGATGTGAACACGCAAGCGGTATTCAGCCTGAAAGGGAAGCCGCTCAACACATTCGGCATGACGAAAAAAGTAGTGTACGAAAACGAAGAATTTAACCTGCTGCAAGCGGCGCTCAACATCGAAGACGATATTGAAAACCTGCGCTACAACAGGGTGGTCATTGCCACCGACGCCGACGTGGACGGCATGCACATCCGGCTGCTGCTGATTACATTTTTCCTGCAATTTTTCCCCGACATTATCCGGCAAGGGCATTTGTACATTTTACAAACGCCGCTGTTCCGCGTACGCAACAAGAAAGAAACCTTTTACTGCTACACGCCCGAAGAACGCGAAAAAGCTATCCGGAAACTGGGGAAGCACCCGGAAATTACCCGTTTCAAAGGATTGGGGGAAATATCGCCGGAGGAATTTGCGGAGTTCATCGGCGAAACCATGCGCCTCGACCGCGTACGGCTGAGCAAAGACGACAACATCCATGACCTGCTGGAATTTTACATGGGCAAAAATACCCCCGACCGGCAAGGATTTATTATCGGCAACCTGCGCGTGGAAGAAGCACTGGAAGAAGTGGAAATTGGGAATGATAGACGAATTGTACAATAATAAAGAGATAAAGTTGCTATAATATGAAAATAGCTGCGAGTTTATATTTAGGAGACAGCAAGGAACAATTAAAACAAGTTGCCGATAATTCGATTGATTTAATTGTTACTTCACCACCGTATGCCGACCAACGCAACAATACGTATGGCGGCATTGCGGTAGATGGATACGTAGAATGGTTTTTGCCTATATCCAAACAGCTTTTCAGAGTACTTAAGCCAACGGGAACGTTTATTTTGAATATAAAAGAAAAGGTTGTCAATGGTGAGCGGAGTACGTATGTAATGGAACTGATTTTAGAAATGAGAAAGCAAGGATGGCTTTGGACGGAAGAATTTATCTGGCACAAAAAAAACAGTTATCCAGGAAAGTGGCCAAACCGTTTCCGGGATGCATGGGAGCGACTGCTACAGTTTAATAAAGAACGTTCGTTTAATATGTATCAAGAAGAAGTTATGGTTCCAGTGGGCGATTGGGCAAAGACAAGATTAAAAAGATTATCTGAAACTGATAAAATTCGTGATAATTCAAAAGTGGGTAGCGGCTTTGGGAAAAATATCTCTAACTGGGTAAATCGAGATAAGGCTTATCCCACTAATGTCCTTCATTTGGCTACAGAATGTAACAACAAAAACCATAGCGCCACTTTTCCGGAAGAGCTTCCGGCATGGTTTATAAAATTATTTACAAAGGAAAATGATACGGTGCTTGACCCGTTTATGGGTTCAGGGACTACACTGAAAGTTGCAAACAAGATGAGACGAAATGCTATTGGAATAGATATTGTTCCTGAATATTACGAAATGGTATATGAGCAACTTGAACCTATTGCTTATTGTTTATTTGAACCGCGTGCAAAATATGGAAAAACTAAATCTAAAAGAAGTAATAAACTATGTAGCGAAAAATATTAGTATTTTTCACCAGAAGCGAATTCAAAGTTTGGAAGATTTGAAACTCTCTCAAGTCCTCAAACGCAAAAATCCGTACATGTTTAAGGCAAAATATGTATTAACAGCAGAACAGATAATTCGCGCTATTGTTGATGCCCACATTTCGTCTAATGAAGAAACTATTTTTGGTGATTGGCTTGAAGGTCTCGCAATATTTATTAATAGTAAGGTTTATGGGGGCTATAAGTCGGGCATAACAGGTATAGACCTTGAGTTTGATAATCACGAAATCCGATACATTATTACTATTAAATCGGGTCCAAATTGGGGAAATAGTTCGCAAATTGCAAAGATGATGGCAGATTTTAAAACGGCAAAAAAAACTTTACGAACGAGCCAATCCAATTTAAATATAGTGGCTGTTAATGGTTGTTGTTATGGGCGAGATAATAAGCCGGATAAAGGGGACTACTATAAATATTGTGGGCAACGTTTTTGGGAATTTATTTCGGGAGATGACAAACTTTATACTAAAATTATAGAACCGTTAGGACATCAGTCCAAGGAAAAGAATGAAGATTTTATGAGATTATATTCCCAAATGATTAATAAGTTTACTAAAGAATTTGTCAATGACTTTTGCAACGATAATGGTGAAATAGATTGGGAGAAGTTAGTGCAATTCAATTCTGCTATCATTGCTCCGTCTGTAAAAAAATGAAATTAGAAATTACACAAAAAATGTCAGAAGATATCGAATTAGAAGAGGAACTAAAAGCCGGCGAAAGTGCGGGCGGCAGCCGCTATACAAAGCTCATCAATGAAGGCGAGAAGAAATACAAGCTGCCCGGCATGTACAAAGACTGGTTCCTGGATTATGCGTCGTATGTAATCCTCGAACGCGCCGTGCCGCAT
>JAIRLT010000235.1 GCA_031259225.1 Prevotellaceae bacterium | reverse complement strand
TATTTCTCATAAATCCGTAAATTTTTCCTACCTTTGCCTGTCCGTATTTTTACTCGTCATGGCAAAAAACAAAAAACAGTCCGAAACACAGAAGAAACCGGATATGTTGAAAAATAAATACCTGGTTACCGTTTACAATGACACTACATTGGAGCAGGTAAGCCATTTCCGCATTTCGGGATTGGGAGCTATCATTTCCGGCGCAATGTTGATGATTTTGTTCATTACGACCGTAACCATTTTAATAGCGTTTACCGGCTTGCGTGAATTTATTCCCGGCTATCCGGATGCGACTACCCGCGAGAAAATTGTCGCCAATGCCTTGCGTACCGATTCACTGGAACAGTTGCTGCACCAGTGGGAGCGGCATCTGACCAATATCAATTTATTACTGTCGGGACAAGACCCGCCGCCGATAGACATGGAGCAATCTGAGACGTCAACGGTTTCCCCCGGTAACGCTGCCTCGTTTGTGCCGTCGCGCGAAGATTCGCTGTTGCGGCAGGAAATCGAAGAATATGATATTTACGACCCCGTGCCTGCGACCACCAATCCGGCAGAGAAACAGGAAACACTGGAAAACCTGTTCCTTTTCAGACCGGTGCAGGGCATGGTGTCCGACAGGTTTGATATTAAAACCAACCACCTGGCGGTAGATATTGTAGCCGTGCCGAGCGCGCCGGTCATGTCGGTGCTTGACGGCACGGTCATCATGGCTAACTGGATTGCCGAAACCGGCTACGTTATACAAGTCCAGCACAGCAACGATATCCTTTCGGTGTATAAACACAATGAGAAGCTATTGAAAAAACAGGGCGACCGCGTAAAAGCCGGCGAGGCAATAGCCATTGTCGGGAACTCGGGCGAACTTACCACCGGACCCCACCTTCATTTTGAACTTTGGTACAAGGGCGTACCTGTAGACCCGTTGAAATATATCAGTTTTGAATAGGAAAAGTATTACCATATTAGGTTCTACCGGCTCTATCGGCGTGCAGGCGCTTGAAGTTATCGCGCAGCATCCCGGTACGTTTACCGTGGAGGTCTTGACGGCGCAGGACAATGCGGCATTGCTCATCGAACAGGCAATCGCTTTCCAGCCCAATGCGGTGGTCATCGGCAACGAAACGAAATACCCCGAAGTGGCGGCGGCATTGAAAAAGTATCCGGTAAAAGTATTTGCAGGCGCAGCCTCGCTGTGCGACGTGGCGGCTTGGGACACGGCAGATATGGTGCTTTCAGCCCTCCTCGGCTTTGCAGGATTGCGACCGGCACTGAGCGCGCTGGAAGCCGGGAAACCGTTGGCGCTGGCAAACAAGGAAACGCTGGTCGCTGCCGGCGCATTAGTCATGCAGGCGGCACGGGAGCACCGCGCGCCGCTGCTTCCGGTGGATTCGGAACATTCGGCTATCTTCCAATGTTTGCTGGGCGAACCGGGAGGGATAGAGAAAATCTACCTCACGGCATCGGGCGGACCTTTCCTGCATACACCGCCGGAACAAATGGGGAATATAACCCCGGACGGCGCTTTGCGGCATCCGAACTGGCGCATGGGCGCGAAAATCACGATTGATTCCGCCACCATGATGAACAAAGGGCTGGAGGTGATAGAGGCGCACTGGCTGTTTTCGCTGCCTGCCGAAAAGATAGCGGTGCTGGTGCATCCGCAATCTATCGTCCATTCCATGGTGCAGTTCACCGACGGCGCTATAAAGGCGCAACTCGGCATTCCCGACATGAAACTGCCGATACAGTATGCCATGGGTTTTCCGCAACGCTTGCCGTTTGCCGCCCCGCGCGTGGACTTCCCGGAAATGGGGGCGCTGACTTTCTTCCCGCCCGACGAGGAAAAATTTCCCTGTTTGGCATTGGCTCGCGAAGCCCTGAAACGCGGCGGGAACATACCTTGCGCCATGAATGCGGCAAATGAAGTTGCCGTAGCGGCGTTTTTGCAGGAGCGCATTACTTTCCCGCAAATCGCCCGGACGGTGGAAAAGGTTATGCAACGCATTCCGTTCATCGCCGCGCCCACACTCGCCGACTTGCAACAAACCGACGCAGCGGCGCGGGCATTAGTTAAAAACCAAATGTGTTAATGTGACTAATTAATGTGACTAATTATTTAATGTGCTAATGTGACTAATTGGGCTGGCGCGCCTGCCGACTTACGACTTACGACTTATGACTTATGACTTATGACTTACGACTTATGACTTACGACTTACGACGAAATTTCCCCTTGAACCTGCGCTACATTCATATGCTGCCATATCCTTTTTTTTTACTACCTTTGTCCGCCATGATTATTTGCTTTTGCAAGGACTATGAAGAAAAACGTCATCGTATTCCTCATTATAACAGGTAGCGTTTGTTTAACCGGTGCATTTTGGGTGTTACTGACCCAGCCGGAAAGCGCCGTTCCTGCTATAGAAATCACCCGGGCTGTCCCTTTGGACGCCGTCTATTTATGCTGTTTTGATCGTGCCGACATCCTGAACGAAACATTCAATAACCCTTCTTCCGGCTGGAGCCGTTTTATTCCGGAAGAAAATGCCCTGTTGAAATTCTTGCAAAAATTACAGGATATAGCGCCTGAAGATGAAGCTGCCGGCGCATTGTTACAGTCTAAAGCCATTTATTCCGCCCATCCGCAGGGAAAGAACAGTATTAATTTCCTGTTTGCCGTGCAACTCCCGCCGGCATGCCCTGCAAGCCAACTGGAAGCGCTGGTCAAACGCCATGAAACAACGGCAAAAGAACTGGTCTATAACGGTACGTTTATTATTTCCACCGGCGCGGGCGAAGTAGCTTTGCATATGGCGGTGGTAAACCATTTTGCGCTGTTCAGCCAGTCGCTGTTAGTGCTGCAAAATGCCATACGCCATGTCAATAGCGGCGTGTCCTTACATGAGAACGGGCAATTCCAGAGGGTAATGCAAACTTCCGGCGCCTATTCGGACGTCCGTATTTTCATCAACCACCGGGCATTGAACCTGCCGGTAGCCGCCGCCGGAAGCGACAAGCTGCGCAATGTAGCCACGCTGCTCCCTTACACTGCCAACTGGACAGCCCTTGACGGGCAAATCTCGCCGAATGTCATACACCTGAATGGGTTTGTTTTTCCGTCGTTCACCGACGATAATTATTTGTCGCTGCTATTGCCGCAAAAAGGTTCGGGTGCAACGGCGTGGGAAATGTTGCCGGAGCAGACTGCCTTTGCCGCTGCCGCCTGCATTTCCGATATCGACAGTTATTTTGCCGGATACAAATCTTTTTTGGATAAACATAAATTGCTCACGGGCTACAATCAAACGCTCTCGGCGTTGAATGAACGCATACATGCCCAGTCGGAAGAGTTGTGCCGTTCGTTTTATATACAGGAAACCGGCGTAGCCTGTATTTCCGGTAATCCTGCGGGTTGGGTATCGTTTTTCAAAACCGCCAACCCGAAATATGTGCTGGAGCAGTTGGAGGCAATCGCCGGGGAATTGCAGCAACCGTTCCGGATGAACGAAACGATGTATGCCAATCCTGCGCAGGGCTTGCTGGCGGCGTTGTCCAAAGAACTGGTCAATGGCGTCGGCGATACTTATTTTATTATGTACGACGACTGGTTTGTTTTTAGCGACGACGCCGGTTTGCTGGGGTCATTAAAAAAAACGCCTTCTTCCTTGAAAAAATATATTCAATCATCGCCGGCGGCGGAATATTGCACCAATAATAATGTATTTTCGCTGTTTGTCCGTCCGTCCGCTACGGGTAACGCGGAATTGTTGTCGTATTTCCACCCGTCCCTGCGCGGGCTTTGGGGCGATGCGCTGGGGAACGACGCTTTCAAAATAGCCGGCTTGCAATTGCAGCCCTCAGGCGATAAGTTGTACACTACTTTCTTTGCTATGTATGACCACGAGGAGATGGGGGAAAAGAAAATAGAGCGTGAAGAACAGCAAACGGCAAACGGGGAAGAACCGGTGGTGAAATTCCCGGCGCTCAATCACAATAATAAACAATGGGAATATTTGGTACAATATGCGGATAACGACATTGCGCTGACAAGTAAAAACGGCGCGGTGCAATGGCGGCAAAAGATTGACGGCGCCATGGTGGACACAATGTACCAACTCGATTTTTACAAGAACGGGAAATTACAGATGTTGTTCCTTACCGCCGGCAAGCTCTACCTGACCGACCGGAAAGGGAATACCGTCCGCCCGTTTCCGCTATCCCTGCCGGCGGCTGCCACAAAGTTAGCCGTGTTCGATTACAATAAAAATAAGGATTACCGGCTGTTTGTAGTGCAAGGTAATAAAGTGTATGCTTATGATAAAAAAGGTCGCACGGTGGACGGTTGGAAAATATTTGCACCGCAGGCAACTATTACCCGCGCGCCGGAATTTTTCCGCGTCGGTGGTCGTGATTACATTGTGGTGTGCGACGAGCAAACCATACATATTTTAGACCGGCGGGGGAATGTGCGTGTGCCTTTGGAAAACGCGATTGCCGTACAACCGGGAACACCGATTATCCCGCAGCAACAGCCCCCTACCTTAAAAGTACAGACTGTCGAAGGCAAAACAGTTATTATACACTTGAAAAGTTAAGCGAGACGTCGAGCGTTAAAGGCAATAAAGGCATGCTGCTTTTGAAAAACTTATAATTGATAATTTACGGCTATGCGATTTTTACTGTTATTATTTCTTATCTTTCTTATCGTCCCCTACCTTGTGCGGTTGCTTTTCCCGTGGCTCTTGCGCTACATGGGAAAGCAAATGGGGAAACGCGTGCAACGTTCGTTCGAGGAAAATAACCGTACAAAGACGTCCGGCAGCGCTATCAAACGCTCCCCGCCCAAACGCAAAAAAATAGACAAGAACGTGGGCGAATATGTGGAATACGAAGAGATAAAAGAATAATTTAATCCTGATGAAACGATTTTTGCACAAGGTATTTTATTGGTTCTACTCGGTTGTTAAGGATAAAACCATTGCTGCCGCTACGGAAGAAATCGATGTGGTTATTCCTGTAATAAAAAAAGATTTGCCGGTGCTTCCGCTGTGCCTGCAAGGCGTGAGAACCTGTGTGAAACATCCCATAAAAGACATTTATATCGTAGCGCCGCCACAGGCAGAAATATTGTCTTTTTGTGCATCCAACGGATTGGTTTTTGTAAATGAACAGGACGTTGCCGGCATCACGCCAGAAGAATTGAACATGCAAATCGCCTGCGACGGAAAAATTATTGACCGGAGCGGATGGTTGATACAACAATTTATCAAGCTTTCCGGCGCCATTGGAACATGCCGTAATTATTTATGTATCGACGCCGATCATGTTTTACTGCAACCGCATACTTTTATCAGTCAAAACGGGAAACCGGTATTTTATATGACCCACGAAAGCCACCAACCCTACTATAAGATACTAACAAAACTAACAGGAATTGTAAAAAGAGGCAAGCTAAGCTATGTGGCGCACAAGATGATTATAAACAAGGAACAATTAGCCTCCCTGCACCGCTGCATACACGGACGGATGAATGAAAACTGGTTAAAGGCAATTATTGCCGCTTACGACAGAACGCAGGTATCCGGATTTTCCGAATATGAAACATACGGTAATTTTGTAAAAGATAAACTCCACTTGCCGTGTAAACAACGTACCTCCCGTTATAAGGATTTGGCGGATTATAACAGCTTAGTAAAACGATTTGGGAAAAGCTATAAATCGGTTACTTTTCCTGAATATTATAACCATTAAATGACACTGTTTTGAAAACATTTTTACGTCTTTTTGCTTTTGCGAAACCATATAGCCGCTATTGGCCAAAATATATCATCATTACCCTGTTAAGTCTCTTATTCGGTATAGTAAACTTTACGCTTATTATTCCTTTGCTGGACGTGCTTTTCAATCCCGAGTCAATGGAAAAGGTTACGGCGTTGCCGGCTTTTACGCCCAATTTGTCTTACCTTAAAGAGGTATTTAATTATTATTTGTACGATATTATTCAGGCTCGCGGCGTATTAAGCGCGTTGTTATTTGTGTGTATTTTGTTAATTGCGGCGTCGGTGGCGGCTAATTATTTTAAGTATGCGGCGCAACGGGTATTGGTCGGTTTGCGAACAACGGTCATGCAAAAAGTACGCACGGCATTGTATAATAAAATCACCCGGCTGCATGTCGGTTACTTTACCAACAACCGCAAAGGTGATATTTTATCCAGTATATCCAATGATGTAACGGAAGTGCAAAATTCGGTTGCAGGTTCTTTTCACATTATATTCCGCGACCCTTTGCTGCTCATCGGCTATCTGGTGGTGCTGTTCATCATGTCGGCGCAACTAACGTCCATTGCATTGATCGCACTGCCACTTTCAGCATTCGTCATCACCCGCATCACTAAACGCCTGCGCCGGCAAGCGGTCAATGCGCAAAAACTAATGGCGAATATTGTCGGTTATTTTGAAGAAACCATTTCGGGTGCAAGGATTATCAAAGCTTTTAACGCCCAACACTACGTGCGCAAACAATTTGAAACTACCAATGCGCAACACCGTGCCGTAACCAAACGCATGTTTAACCGGCAGGAACTGGCTTCTCCATTGTCCGAAACTTTGGGAATTACCGTAACGGCATTTATCCTCCTTTACGGCGGGTGGCTGCAAGTGAACGGTAAACTGGGCATGGGTATCAGTGAATTTGTGGCATATCTTGCATTCTATTACCAAGTGTTGTCGCCGGCTAAAGCCATTGCCGGTACATATGCACTTATTCAAAAAGGCTTGATTTCCGGGGAGCGGATTTTTGCTATCATTGATGCGCCGGTGGAAATTACAAAGCGAAACCGGTCTATACCGGTCTGTACATTCACGGATAAAATAACATACCGCGATGTGTCGTTTGCTTACCAAAACGAGCCGGTGTTAAATCACATCAATTTAACAATTGAAAAAGGACAAATGGTGGCGCTGGTCGGACTCTCCGGCGCGGGAAAGACAACCATGGCAGACCTCTTGCCACGCTTTTATGACGTAACATCCGGTGAAATTTTGTTGGATAATATCAACATCAAAGACTACGAACCAAAAGGGCTGATTGGGTTGATGGGGATTGTTACGCAGGACGCCATTCTTTTTAATGATACGGTATTTAACAACATCGCTTTCGGGGTAGAAGACGTCGCAGAAGCAGCCGTCGTCCGGGCGGCAAAGATTGCCAATGCCCATGAATTTATTATGCAAATGGAACACGGCTACCAAACCGGTATCGGCGACCAGGGCAACCGGCTTTCTGGCGGGCAACGGCAACGCCTTTCGATTGCACGCGCTATCCTGAAAAACCCACCAATTCTCATTTTGGATGAAGCCACTTCGGCGTTGGATACGGAGAGCGAACGGCTGGTGCAGGATGCGTTGATGAAGTTGATGGAAAACCGCACGTCAATTGTCATTGCACACCGCCTCTCAACGGTTCAACATGCCGATAAGATTGTCGTCATGGACAAAGGATGTATTGTCGAAACCGGTACGCACGCCGAACTGCTCGCCAAACAGGGAATATATAAACGGCTGTGCGACCTGCAGGAATTATGAGTTATGAATTACGACTAAAAACTAAAAATATGAATACAGACCAAAACGTATTGTCATTTTTTGAAAATAGCTTCAAAACCTACTGGGATCGCCCCGCATTGTCGGACTACAATGGCGCCACGTTGCACTACAAAGATGTGGCGCGGCGTATTGCAAAAATGCACATTCTTTTTGAGGAATGCGGGCTGAAGAAAGGTGATAAAATCGCGCTGTGCGGGCGCAACCAAGCCAATTGGGGCGTTATCTTCCTTGCGACCCTTTCTTATGGCGCTGTGGCAGTACCTATCCTGCATGAATTTAAGCCCGACAACGTACACCATATCGTCAATCATTCCGAAGCGCAGCTACTTTTTGTCGGCGACGTTGTGTGGGAAAACCTGAACGAACGCGCCATGCCGGGACTGGAAGCGATTATTTCACTCTTGGATTTTTCCATCCTGCACTGCAAAAAAGAAGCTATCCGGAGCTCCCGCGAACGGCTGAATGAACGCTTCGGGAAATGCTATCCGAAAAACTTCCGCCCCGAACATGTGTCCTACCACCGCGACCAGCCGGAGGAACTCGCCCTGATTAACTACACGTCGGGTACTACCGGTTTGTCGAAAGGCGTGATGTTGCCTTACCGCAGCTTGTGGTCGAATATTGTTTTTGCACAGGAAACGCTTCCGATGTTCGATCATACATGCGAAGTCGTGTCAATGTTGCCGATGGCGCACATGTACGGCATGATGTTCGAATTCCTGTATGAGATGTCGGTGGGCGCGCATGTGCATTTCCTCACGCGGATGCCAACGCCGAAAATAATCATGGACGCTTTTGCCAAAGTGAAACCATCGCTCATTATTTCCGTTCCGCTGATTATTGAAAAGATTTATAAAAAACAGTTGCAACCGCTGCTGGAGAAGACGCCGGTCAAGATGTTGCTGAAACTTCCGCTCATTGACCGGAAGATAAAAAAGAAAATTTTCAACGCCATAAATGCTGTTTTCGGCGATAACTTCATAGAAGTGATTGTTGGCGGCGCTTCGCTTAACCACGAAGCCGAAGCGTTCTTCAAAGAAATCGGTTTCCGCTACACGGTGGGCTATGGCATGACGGAATGCGCCCCCCTCATCACGTATGAAGACTGGGACAAAACGCCGCTCCACTCCTGTGGTAAAGCTGTCCCGCGCATGGAACTGAAAATCGATTCGCCCGACCCGCACCACATCCCGGGCGAAATACTGGCACGGGGTGATAATGTGCTAATCGGTTATTACAAAAACGAAGCCGCGACCAAAGAAGCATTCACCGGCGACGGCTGGCTGCGTACCGGCGATATCGGCGTAATAGACAAGGACGGCTACCTCTATATACGCGGTCGTTGCAAGAACATGCTCTTGGGAGCGTCGGGACAAAATATTTATCCCGAAGAAATCGAAGATATCATTAACAACAAGCCCTACATTGTGGAATCGTTGGTCATTGAGCAGGACGGGAAATTGACCGCCCTGATTTATCCCGACTACACCGCCGCTGAAATGAACGGTATTTCGGAGCAACGATTGGAACAAATCATAGAAGAAACGCGTTTACAACTTAATGAAGAATTACCCAAGTATTCGCAAATCGCCCGTGTAAAAATCTATCCCGAAGAATTTGAAAAAACGCCGAAGAAAAGCATCAAACGGTTTCTATATACGTAAAATTACAGATTTTATTACGACTTACAGCTTATGACGTACGACTCACGATTAAACAAAGATAAACAATCGCTGCTTGATTGCCGTTATTTGAAAATGGCGCATGTATGGGCGCAAAATTCCTATTGCGTACGGCGCAAGGTAGGCGCATTGCTTGTAAAAGAAAAAATGATTATTTCCGACGGTTACAACGGTACGCCTTCGGGGTTTGAAAACGTGTGTGAAAATGATGACGGGCTTACCAAACCTTATGTACTGCACGCCGAAGCGAATGCCATTACGAAAGTGGCGAAATCGCACAACAGCAGCAACGGCGCTACGTTGTATGTTACCTCATCGCCTTGTGTGGAATGCGCCAAGCTCATTATCCAAGCGGGCATCAAGCGGGTGGTCTATTGCGACGAATACCACAATACCGACGGACTGGAATTGCTCAAACGTGCCGATATTGAAATTAAAAGATACGAAAATATAGAAGTTAAGGGTTAAGGGGACTGACGCCGGAATACTTTACGCTTAACTAATCAAAAATTAGAAATTAGAAATATAATGAACAAACCAACTACTAAAAAATGGGTTCTGCTAATTGCCTTTTTAATATTGGGCGTCTTCATTGGACAGTATATAACCCGACCGCAAAGAACAATTTCCATTGACGGGCAAGGCAAGTGGAGCAAGCTGGCGCTGATTTTCCAGCAGATTGAGGAAAACTATATGGACAGCGTGAACGCAGAAGAATTGGTCGAAAATACATTGCCGTTCTTGACGGAAATATTAGACCCGCATTCCCTCTACATTCCGGCGGCAGACATGGCGGACGCTAACGAAGCTATTGAAGGAAACTTCGACGGGATAGGCATTGTGTTTAACATGACCAACGACACGGTGGTGGTGATGAACGTAGTTAACGGAGGACCTTCCGAACGTGCAGGCATACACCCGGGCGACCGGATTATTACGGTAAACGACTCCGTCATTGCCGGACGGAAAGTAGAACAAAATGCCGTTGTGAAAATGTTACGCGGCAAGCGCGGTTCGCGGGTAACTATAGGTATTGAAAGATACGGGGAGGAAGCATTGGTGCAGGTGGTTATTGTGCGCGATAAAATCCCGGTGAAAAGCGTTGATGCGGCTTACATGATGAACGCCACTACCGGCTTTATTAAAATTTCCAAGTTCTCTAAGACCACGCATAAAGAATTTATTGCCGCCATAGAATTATTACAGAAAAACGGAATGAAAAACCTTATCCTTGATTTGCGCGGCAACTCCGGCGGCTTGCTTGAGCAAGCGTTCCAAGTTGCCAATGAATTTTTGGACAACGGCAATATGATTGTCTATACCGAAGGACGGGCGCGCCCGCGCTACGAATACCGGGCAACTAATCATGGCAGTTGCAGGCATATCAACCTTGCCATATTGATTGACAAAGGCTCTGCTTCGGCAAGCGAGATTGTGGCAGGCGCTATACAGGACAACGACCGCGGCACTATCGTCGGACAGCGGTCGTTCGGCAAGGGACTGGTGCAGGAACCTATCATGTTCAGCGACCACTCGGGACTGCGCCTCTCCGTAGCGCGCTACTACACGCCTACCGGTCGTTCTATCCAAAAACCGTACAGGAAAAATAACTACCGCGACTATGAAAATGAATTGTACGAACGCTTCCTGCATGGCGAGATGTACTCTTCCGACAGCAGCAAGTTTACAGGGCAACGCTATTATACCCCCAAAGGAAAAGTAGTTTATGGCGGCGGCGGCATTATGCCCGACCTGTTCGTTCCGGAGGATACCAGCAGTATCAACGATTTTGCACGCACCCTGTCGCGGCGCAATCTTATTTACCGTTTTGTATTGCAATTCACCGACCGGCACCGCAATGAATTGAACAACATCAAAACATTGGACGATCTGAATGATTATTTTTCCAATTATGATTTAGGCGTACTGTTCCGCAACTATGCCGCTGCCGGCAAGGTAATAGCTACCGACGCGCAATGGGAGGAGACCAAGGAAACTATTATCGCTTTCTTACGCGCCTACATCGGGCACAACACGCCGCTCGAAGACAACGCCCTCTACGCCATGACCGCCGGTATTGACGACACTGCTCAAGCCGCACTCAACCTATTTAATTGATGTGGAGATGTGAAGATGTGAAGATATGGATATGTGGCGCCAGCCAATCCGTAACTCATAACTTATCATTCATAATTCCTGACGATATCGTTCAGGAAATTGTTGAAAGGTTTCATCAGGCGGTAATAGCCGGCGGCTTTTTTGACAAAGGAGGCAGCGGTAATTTCCCGGTTGTCCAATTCCACCATGACATAAAAACGTTTTAGTTTCAGGTATTCCGCGGCAGGCGAATTTTTGTCGAAGCCGGTGGGAACGCGCGAGAGTGCATCGTCGTCGCGTGCGAGGTCTATAAAAGTTTGCCGGAACTCTTTTTTGGAAATAATCTTTTTAAAGATGTCGAAATCTTCGTCAATAACGCAGCGCACGGCTTTCAACAGGCTGGGCGGGGGCATATAAATGCCGCACGATACAAAACTGTTCCCCGGCTCTACGTGCAGGTAATAGCCCGACAGCGGACTGCGCGTATTTCCTTCGGCATTCAGGATAACCCCAAAATTCTGCTTATACGGCGACTTGTCGTGCGTGAAGCGCGTATCGCGGGCAATGCGGAACATGGATTTCCGCACGTCATAAAATCCTATCGGGTCGAACCGGTTAATTTCCGCCAACAATTGCGAGGCGACGGTTATCACGTTTCCGCGGGCGGCGTCGTATTCTTCGCGATGCGCATGAAACCATTCGCGGTAATTATGCTGTGCAAGTTTTTTCAAAAATTGTAATGTAGCCGGTTGTATCATTGTCGTAAAAATTAGAAATTCACGGGGCAAAGATACAAAAAATTAAACGACAATTAGCGAATTAACGGAACACAGCACACTGGGCGGATACATTATTTCTAATTGCTAATTTCTGATTGCTGACGCCAATTAGTGATTAGTACTGGCGTGCCTGAGGAGTTAAGAACTAAGAGTTAAGAACTAAGAGTTAGGCTGGCGTGGCAGCTTCATTCCCACATTTTCACATTAGCACATTTTCACATTAGCCGGCGTCAGCCTAAATCTGTAAAATAAAATTGTATTACCTTTGCAACTTAATTTGAAAAAGATGAAGAAACGAGTTTTAGTAGCTACCGGCGGCGGCGATTGCCCCGGACTGAATGCCGTGCTTCGCGCTTTCGTGAAGCGCGCCCACCAGGAACGCGAATGGGAAGTATTAGGCAGTATTCAATCGTTCAACGGGCTGATGGAAGAGCCAACAAATATCAAAGTTTTAGACCCGAAAACAGTGTCGGGTATTCATGTGCGCGGCGGCACTATCATCGGCACAACCAATAAGGGCGGTCCTTTTGCATGGCCCGTCAAAAAAGCCGATGGCACGTGGGAAGCCGTTGATCGCTCCGACGAGATGATCCGTAAATGCCAACTGTTGGGTATTGATGCGGTCGTGAATATCGGCGGCGACGGCTCGCAACGCATCTCGCAACGGCTGTTTGAAAAAGGTCTGCCGGTGATTGGCGTGCCGAAAACCATAGACAATGACCTTGCGGCTACAGACTATACTTTCGGCTTCCAGACCGCCGTGCAAACCGCTACCGACGCGCTCGACAAATTGGTTACCACCGCCGAAAGCCATAACCGTATCCTGATTATGGAGGTAATGGGGCGCGACGCGGGATGGATTGCCTTGAGTTGCGCCATTGCCGGCGGCGCCGAAGTGTGCCTAATTCCGGAAATACCATACAGTATTGACAGTATTATGCGTTGTATGGACGACCGTTTCCAGCGCGGCAAACGGTTTGCAGTGATAGTAGTTTCCGAAGGCGCAAAGCCGCTGGACGGCGCAGTGTCGGGCTATGCCAGCACAGAGGTGGGGTATGAGAATTTCCGTCTGGCAGGCGCTGCTACGCGCCTCTCGTCCGAACTGAAAGCCGCCGGCATTGACCTGGATATCCGCGAAACCGTATTGGGACACGTGCAACGCGGCGGCTCGCCGGTGGCTTACGATCGTATCCTTGCTTCGCAATTCGGCGTGAAAGCCTTCGAAATGGTGAAAAACGGTGAATTCGGGCACATGGTCGCTTACCGGCAGCCCGATATTATTTCCGTGCCGCTGGCAGATGCCGTAGGGCAAATGAAATTCGTACAAAATACCGATAACCTCATTCAAACCGCCCGCGGTATCAACATTTGCATGGGCGATTAAATTTAAAGATTTAAAAATTTCAGAATTTAAATCTTTAAATCTTTAAATTTTTAAATTAAAAATATGTTTCCTGTTGCTGAAATATTTTATTCATTACAGGGCGAAGGCTGGTACGCCGGCGTTCCGGCGGTCTTTGTGCGGCTGGCGGGATGCCGCAATGCCTGTGCATGGTGCGATGCCAAGGAAACGTGGAACGCCGGCGCATTCCCGCACTTGCCTGCCGGCGAAATTGCCGGACGGGTGAGCGCCTATCCCTGCCGGACGGTAGTCATTACGGGCGGCGAGCCGTTGCTGTATCCGCTGGATGCACTGTGTGCGCGGCTGAAAGAACAGCATTGCCGTTTGCACCTCGAAACGTCCGGCGCAGGGGCGTTTTCGGGCGCATGGGATTGGGTTTGCCTGTCGCCCAAGCCGCAACAACCGCCATGGAAAGAGAATTACCGGCATGCCGGCGAATTAAAGGTCATCATCGCCACACCGGATGATTTTGCATGGGCGGAAGAAAATGCCCGGCAGGTGGCGCCGGGTTGTCTGCTGTTGCTGCAACCGGAATGGAGCAGGTTTCCTGCTGTTGCACCGCAGGTGATAGCCTATATCCAGCGCCATCCCCAATGGCGGTTATCGTTGCAAACACATAAATTTTTAGCTATCCCTTGAACCATTTATCCGGATAAAATATTACAAAACCTATATTTCAAAAGGTCTTTAGGTTTATTCCACAAGAAAATTTTCCTATCTTTGTGGCGATTACTAACGAACGGCAGACGACATGACATTTGACTTAACAGCTACTGACCCTTTATCTCAAGCGCGTACCGGAATTATACATACTGCCCATGGCAAAATCCGCACCCCTATCTTTATGCCTGTTGGGACAATTGGAAGCGTTAAAGGCGTTATCCACCGTGACCTCCGGAATGATGTAAATGCACAGATTATTTTGGGGAATACTTACCACCTCTACCTCCGTCCGGGCATCGACATATTGCGGAAAGCCGGGGGTATCCATCGTTTTGTATCGTGGAAACGACCGGTATTAACGGATAGCGGCGGATACCAGATTTTTTCACTGGCAGAACACCGGAAATTAACGCCCGACGGCTGTGAGTTCCGCTCGCATATCGACGGCTCAAAGCACTTCTTCACACCGGAAAATGTGGTGGACATTCAACGCATCATCGGTGCGGATATCATCATGGCGCTGGACGAATGCCCGCCCGGCACGTCGGATTATGTGTATGCCAAACGTTCGCTACAGCTTACGCAGCAATGGCTCGAACGCGGCATAATACATTTCAGGCATACCGAACCGTTATACGATTATCCGCAGTTTTTTTTCCCCATCATTCAGGGTTGCGTATTCAAGGACTTGCGGAAAATAGCTGCCGAGCACGCGCTCTCGTTCCAGTGCGATGGAATAGCTATCGGCGGCTTGTCCGTAGGAGAACCGGCAGAGGTGATGTATGAAATACTGGAAGACGTTATACCGCTTATTCCCGGCGATACGCCCCGCTACCTTATGGGCGTAGGGACGCCGGCGAACCTGCTGGAATGTATTGCACGCGGCATTGACATGTTCGACTGCGTGATGCCCTCGCGCAACGGGCGCAACGGCACGCTCTTCACGTGGGACGGCATGATAAACATCCGCAACAAAAAGTGGGCGGACGACCTTTCGCCTATTGACCCGAAAGGCACATCGTTTGTGGACAGCATATACACCAAAGCCTACCTGCGGCATCTCTTCATTTCGGGCGAGATGCTGGGACCACAGATTGCCAGCCTTCATAACCTCGCATTCTACCTCAGCCTTATGGAGCAAAGCCGCCAACACATCGAAACCGGCGACTTTGTGACATGGAAAAACACTATCAGCAAAAATTTAAGCACAAAATTAATATGATTGGGTGATGAAGAGGCTGGCGCCTTAATCTCTTCAATAAATAAAAAAAACTTGAAAGTTATTTCCTTTCAAGGCTCCCGGATGTTTATCTGAGGTACCAAGCAGATTCGAACTGCTGTACGCGGTTTTGCAGACCGCTGCCTAACCCCTCGGCCATGGTACCGGTTTTGGGACTGCAAAGATAATATTTTTATCCCTATAAAAAAAATTATTTCAAAAAAGTACGTACATTTGTACTTTTTAAGGGAAAAACTATGGAAAACTTTATTCCGCACGTGCGGACAGTCAATGGGAAACAGGAAATTTTTGATATTATACGGAAGAAATTTGTGGCGCTTACACCGGAAGAAACTGTACGCCAACAATTGTTGCATTACTTGACGACGGTTAAAAAATTTCCGGAAGGATTATTGCAGGTAGAAACCTGCTTTAGTTACGCCAAACGCACTTTCCGGGCTGATGTAGTGGCTTACAACCGTTACCTGAAACCTTTGTTGATAGCCGAATGTAAAGCGCCTGAAGTAAAAATCGTAAAAGAAACATACGAACAAATTTCCCGCTACAATTTAGTGCTGAAAGTGCCGTATTTATTAGTTACCAATGGGCAGCAGCATTTCTTTTTCTATTTCGATATAAAAAAATGCAGATATGCGCTTGCTGCAGAAATGGCGGAATATGAAGAACTCATTTCCAACGCTTCTCCGCGCAGATAAAAATCAAAAAAAATATGTACCTTTGCAAGTTCTAAAAAAACAGTAAATTTAATTACTAATACCAAAATAAAAATTATGGCAAACATTGATTTAGCAAAGTATGGAATTACGGGGATAAAAGAAGTAATTTACAATCCCTCGTACGAAGCGCTTTTTAAGGCGGAAACAGACCCCAAAAACGAAGGTTTTGAAAAGGGGCAGGTAACGGAATTGGGTGCGGTAAACGTGATGACCGGCGTATATACCGGGCGTTCTCCCAAAGATAAATTTTTTGTGCTGGACGACACGACCCGCAATACCGTATGGTGGACGTCCGACGCCTACAAAAACGACAACAAACCGGTTACGCCGGAAGCATGGAAAGCCTTGAAAAACCTTGCCGTGAAACAACTTTCGGACAAACGCCTGTATGTTGTTGATACGTTTTGCGGGGCTAATGAAAATACACGTTTGAAAATCCGCTTCATTATGGAAGTGGCATGGCAGGCGCATTTCGTAGCAAACATGTTCATTCGCCCAACAGCAGCCGAATTGGCGAATTATGGCGAACCCGATTTCGTGGTAATAAACGCATCGAAAGCAAAAGTAGAAAACTTCAAAGAACTTGGCTTGAACTCTGAAACAGCCGTAGTATTCAACTTGACCGAGAAAATACAAATTATCCTCAATACATGGTATGGCGGCGAAATGAAAAAAGGCATGTTCTCTTACATGAACTACCTGCTTCCGTTGCAGGGCATCGCTTCGATGCACTGTTCGGCGAATACCGACCTGCAAGGAAAAAATACGGCTATTTTCTTCGGCTTGTCGGGAACAGGCAAAACGACCCTGTCCACCGATCCGAAACGCCTGCTGATTGGCGACGACGAACATGGTTGGGATAATGACGGCGTATTTAATTTCGAAGGCGGTTGCTATGCAAAAGTGATTAATCTGAGCAAAGAAGCCGAACCGGACAT
>JAIRLT010000204.1 GCA_031259225.1 Prevotellaceae bacterium | reverse complement strand
TATATCCGCCTCGGGCGTTTCGCGCTGACTACGCTGGAGGAAATAAACGAAGCCCTGAAAAAGAAATTCAAAAAAGCGCCGACGTCCATGATACTCGACCTGCGGGGCAATAGCGGCGGGGTATTCCAAACGTCCGCCAATTTGTGCAATCAGTTTTTTGATTCCGGCCGCCTGCTGGTCTATGCCGAAGGGCTGCATTACCCGAAAACAATGGATTTGTCCGGTAAAGACGGGTTTTTCCAGACCGGGAATTTAGTGGTGTTGCTGGACGAAGGTTCGGCGTCGGCAAGTGAAATCGTTGCCGGCTGCATCCAGGATTGGGACAGGGGTATCCTTATCGGGCGCCGTTCTTACGGGAAAGGGCTGGTGCAACAACTGCTTCCCCTCGCCGACGGTTCGCAAATCCGCCTCACCGTTGCCCGCTACCATACGCCTACCGGCCGCGCCATCCAGCGTCCCTACAATGCCGGCGAAACGGAAAAATATTATGCCGATTTATATAAACGGGCGCAGCATGGCGAATTTTACAGCCGCGACAGTATCCGTTTTCCCGATTCCCTGAAATATTATACCCTCGCGAAACAGCGGACGGTGTACGGCGGCGGCGGCATCATGCCCGATATTTTCATGCCGCACGATACGGCGACCTACTCCCGGTATTATGATAACCTCGTCCGCGCCGGGCATTTCAACCAGTTTACGTTAAAATATGTAGATACGCACCGCAGCCGGCTGGAAAAAAGTTATAAAACGGTTGCCGCATTTGACAAAAAGTTCCACATCACCGGCGATCTGTTTGAGCAATTCGTCGCCTACGCCGAAGCACAGGGAATAGCACGCGATGAAAAAGGACTGGAAATATCCGGCAATGATATGCGACTGCAACTGAAAGCCCTCATCGCCCGCACGCTTTGGAACTCCAGCGCCTATTACGAAGTAATCAACAAACACCTTGATAAGGAATTTATCAAAGCCGTAGAAGTACTCAACAACTGGAGCCACTATGAAAAGGAGTTGCTAATGGTTAGTGATTAATGGATAGTGGAGAATGGACTGGCGCGCCAGCTAACTTTCAACTTTCAATTTTCAATTAAAAAATCTTTTTCCGGTTAAGGGCTTGCTGGTATTTTTGTGCGTTTTTGTTGTGTTGCGAGAGGGTTTGCGCGAATACGTGATAGCCGGTAAAGCCGGCGTCGGCGCAAAAATAAAGGTAATGGTGCCGCTCGTAATGCAACACGGCGTCAATGGCAGCAATCGAAGGAATACGGACAGGTCCCGGCGGTAACCCGGGATATTTATAAGTGTTGTAGGGCGAGTCAATCGTTTTATGTTTGTTGAGCAGCCGTTTTATCGTAAAATCGTTCCATGCAAATTTTAGAGTGGGGTCTGCCTGCAAGGCAATGCCTTTTGCCAGCCGGTTCATATAAACCCCTGCGATGCGCGGCATCTCGTCCGTTTTATTTGTTTCTTCATTGACGATAGCGGCGAGGGTGATGGCTTCGTTGCGTGTCAGCCCAATGGTTTCGAGCAGTTGCGTCCGCGTTTCGTTCCAGAATTTCATATTTTCCCCATGCAGCCGTTGCAGGAGTTCTTCCGCGCCGGTATTCCAATAGACTTCGTAGGTATTCGGTATAATCATTCCCAATATGGTGGCGGGCGTGTAGCCAAAACGTTGCAGCAGGCTGCTGTCGGATAATGCCCGGGATAATGCAGCCGAATCCGGCTCTACATAGCGGGAAAGCGTTTTTGCCAGTTTCCCGCTCGACCGGATAGCCCCGGCAATAACTATTTTCACCGGTTCCTGCCAGCCGAAGTGAAGCATGCGCAACAGGTCTGTATTGGTCATCCCTTTACTTACGCGGTAACGCCCGGGGTGTACGGTGAAAGTTTTATAATCGCTTTTTTGCGACGCCGCTAAAAAAGTAGCTTCATCAACCAGCAAGGCATGGGCGCGCAAACTGTCGACAACCGTTGCGAGGCGCGCGCCCGTAGGAACATACAGGAACGCGTCTTCCCGCACATTCTCTTTATAGGAAACACGGTAAAGCGTGATGAGTTTTTCAACAAAAAATCCTATGCAGAGCAAAGAGAAGAGCAGGATAATAATAAATAACCATTTTTTTGCATTCATGTGTAAGCAGTATTTTTTCGTACTAAATCCGTTTGGTATTACCAGCTTCAATCCATCCTTCTTTGCCGTCGCGCAGGCGGATGTTTTGCCAGTTCGAGAGTTCGTCGATAATCGTTACTTTTGCGCCTTCGTGCAGGATGAACAAGTCTTTGCCGGTGTTGTCGGGGGCGCTTTTCACGGTAACCACGGCGGGAAATACAATCGCCTCGTTATGGTTGGTGATGCCGGCGCGCTGGAAACCGGCGAATGTGATGCTTCCCGCCGCCAGCAACAGGCAGGCTACCGCCATAAAGAACGATAATTTGCGCAATCGCACCGAACGAATGAAAAAGAACCCCGACAGGCACAACAACGTGCCGGCGACAAGGAACAACGAAAGCATCGCCCATGTGTCGGCGCCCGCCCACTGGCGCAGGTTGCGCACCCATGTGAACAGGAAAAATTCCGGAACCGTATCGACCCTATCTAATGTGCGGAGCTGCGCCATTTCGAGGTTGTAGGCAATGGCGGCGTCGCCGGGCGACAGGCGCAATGCCCGTTCATAATAGAGGATAGCGTTTGCCAGTTCGTTTTGTTTGAAATAAGCGTTCCCCATATTGAAATACAAGGCGGGCGACACCTTGTCCGTCGCTTCGATTTCGGTATATATCCGGATAGCGTCCGGATATTGCCCGTTGGCATAAAACGTGTTTGCCTGCACCCACAACGCATCGGCAACTACTGCCGAAGCCGCCCGGCTTGCAAAAAGGGATAACAACAGTGCAACGGTAAATATGAAAATTCTCTTCCTGTCCATAATATTTCAATGTGCTAATGTGACTAATTGTTTAATGTGATTAATGTGGCTGACGCCCATTCATAATTCTTAAAGTTTTTGTTCAAAGCGGCTGATGGTTTTTATTGCGTCGTCGTAGATTTTCTGCATCTGCCCGCTGCCACCGGTGGGCGCATAGCGCGCGAACTCGCATTCGTCCATCACTTGCAGGAATGTTTCGACATCGGGTTCGGGGATTTGGCGGTTTTGCAGGGTTTCCCGTGCATTTTCGCGCGAAAGGTCTGCCGCGGCAATGGCTAATTTGTCGCCCAGATAGCCCCACAACGCTTTGGACAGTTCTTCGTAAAAGCCCGGCGCATTGCCTGATTTTAATAACCGGTCGGCGGTTTTCAAGCGCCGGCGGGCTATCTTATTGGCTTTCCGGTTACGTACCAGCACCACGTTTTGCAAGTCTTTCCGCCGTTTCGACAGGAACAGGTAACACAATATAAATACCGACACCTCTGCCGCCATCAGCAAATAATAAAGCAGCGAGCCGAAAAACAATCCTCCTTTTTCCTGCCATTTCGGAAGGTCGGTTTTGATATAGCGGATATCTTCGCCCAAAGCACGCACCGATTGCCTGTTCACGCCGCCCACCGTCACCGCCGCGCCGGCGTTCGGATCTTTCCCTACGCGGATGTCAAGCGGTTTGGAGGTAAGGGTTACATATTGTTTTTTGGCAATGTCGAAGTACGTAAATTCCACCGGCGGGATAGCGAACGTCCCTGCGCTGCGCGGGATAAAGGGGATTTCAAACTGTTTCGAGCCGCTCACACCGGAAGAAGAGGTTTTACTGTTGTCCGAGATTTTCACGTCATAGGTTTCAAAATCGGGGGGCCATACGATTTTCGGGGTTTCCACCAACTTCACATTTCCCTCGCCGCTGATTTTGATAATCGCCGACGCCGCATCATTGGCGGTAACCGAATCGCGCGCCAGCTCCGCCGTCATCCTGAAACCGGTGCCCACCGCACCGGCGAACGACGCCGGCGCATTCGCCGGCAACGGATTGACGTGCACGGTAACCACCGGCGAAGCGATGTGTTTGCGCACAATCTGCGCCGACGAGCCAAAGAAGTCATCAAAAATACTGCGCGCGGCAGTGCGCACCTGCAAGGCGCAGGTGATTTCAAACGGGTCTATTTTCAACGCGCCCGTCTGCTGCGGGAAAAGCACATAGCGGCGCACGACGGCGCTGTTGTATATTTTCCCGTTCACGTTCTCGCGCTGGAATTGTAACTGCTGCGGCGATTCTGTTTCCTGACTCCAAAAGCCATTGAAGTTAGGGTATTTCACATCTTCAAAACCGGCAATATTCAGGGACTGCGAATAGATTTTGACGGTAGCCGTCAAATATTCGCCGCGATAGACGCTGGATTTGCTCACCAGTATCCGCACAAAAACGTCGTTGCCATCGCCCGTTGTGGCGGCAGGCTGCGCGCCTTGCTGCGCCTGCTGTTGCTGCGCGGCTGACGGCGCATCTTCCGCTTTGACCACTTCAATGGTTACCGGTTGCGTGTGGTAGGTTTTTTTGTCTATCACCACGCTGGCTGCGCCCAGTGTAACGTTCCCTTCCCTGACGGCTTGCAGCACGTATGTGAACCGCGTGGTTTGCGTACGCGACATTACGCCGTTGATAATCGTAACGCCTTGTTCGGTCATGCGCGAAGGTCCTGCGATAACTTGGAAGCCGGAAAAATCGGGCGCTGTCAAGTTGTCGGCGTTTGCATTTACCGAAAACGTTACCCGAAACGTTTCGCTGGCGCTCACCACTCGCGGCGTCGATACGTTAAATGACACCTCTTCTGCCCGCGCCGTAAAGACGCCGCAAAACAATAAAAGGATTGCGAGTTTCTTTCCCATAATTCGTATAATTTGTCAATAATCCGTATAAATCCGTGTAATCTGTGTTTACCAGTTTTTCTCTATTTGTTGCCGTTGTAGCGCTTTTGCTTTTTCCTTATTTACTTTATCCTGTGTTTCCTTTTCGTCAGCCTGTATAGCTTCCAGCATGCGTTGCGCATCCTGCGGCGAAATTTTTTGCTGTTGCTGTTGTTCGTCTTCCTGTTTATCCTGTGGCTGCTCCTGTTGCGGGTTGGGCTGCTGCTGCTGGTCTTGCTGGTCTTTGTTGTCTTGATTTTGCTGCTTATCCTGCTGTTGCCGGTCTTGATTGTTGTCTTGATTATTTTGGTCGTTTTGCTGCTGCTGTTGT
>JAIRLT010000199.1 GCA_031259225.1 Prevotellaceae bacterium | reverse complement strand
ATTCTTCAAGATATCCAGCAAGCCGTCCGAGCCGTGCAAATGCGCCAAGCCTACAATGACCAGTGTAACTTTGTCGCCGGACAGGTAATTTTCAATTTTAGGCAGCCAATCGTTATTTCTTTCTGTAAACAGCGCGTTGTAGGCTGTAGGGAATTTTTCTTTTACCCGCAGTATATCCGGTAACAATTCGTCGAAAACGCCTTTTTTCCATGAAGAGATCAGTATGGGAATTTCCTTTTCCATTTTATCAAAGTCTTCCAGCGAATATTGTACGTATTCATTTTCGTACCCTTCGCCTATGCCGGTAAGCATGGCTATCTGCTGGTCGGCTGTTTCCAAAAAACCGGTTTCCTTTCCGGCTTCTTTGGCTTGCGCCAAATAATAGGCATCAACGCCTTGCGAGGTCAAACCAAATTGCTGCAACTGTTGCACCAGTAAGGTATTTAATAGCATTACCGGTTTTATTTTTTGCAATTTTTCCATAGGCAACGAAAACTTTTCGCACAGCGCTTTCAACTGTTCATAGGTGTTCGTATCCAATATTGATTGAAGCGTCCGGTCGCCGGGCAACATGGATGCTGCTATTATTGTTTGTGTGATTTCCTGTGTGGCGAGTTGTTCCACGTCGGCTTCAAATACGATAAGTTGCGCTTTTTCAAAAGCGGCGTCAAATTCTTTGGGCAATGGAAAATCTTCACTGCGTAAAATATGTACGCTGCCGCCTAAATAAAGCGTCTTCCCGTTTTTACTGATTTCCCAAACAGAAGATTGGGAAAAACAAGGCGCAGCAAATGAAAAACCGCTAATGAGCAAGGCTATGAGTTTTTTCATGACAGAAATATTATTAGTTGTTATTTCTTTCGTTGTTGTTGCATTTGCCGCCGTTGCATGTCTTCCATGCGTTGCTGGAATTTCGATTTCTTTTGCGGTTGTGCGGCGCGCGCTTGCATTTTCGCCAACATCTTTTCTTCGTTGATGAAAAATTTGCGAATAACCCATGTTTGTATCATGGTAATAAAATTCGACAGCATATAATAATAACTTAACCCGCTGGAGAAGTTGTTACACAACACCAGCAAGAATATAGGCATAAAATAAAGTTGCATAAATTTCATGCCGGGTTGTCCTGTTTGCGGCGTCTGCGACATCATCATCTTTGAATAAAAATACGTGGACACCGCCATGAGCAGGGCAAACAAGCTCACGTGGTCGCCATACATCGGAATAGAGAACGGCAAATCGAGGATGGAGTCGTAGGTGCTGAAGTCGGACGCCCACAGGAAACCTTCCTGCCGCAACTCAAACGACGCAGGGAAGAAACGGAACATGGCAAACAAAATCGGCATCTGTAACAACATCGGCAGGCAGCCGCCCATCATGCTTACGCCGGTTCGCTTGTAAAGCGCCATCACTTCCTGTTGTTTTTTCATAGCGTCTTCCCGCTTCGGGTATTTCGCGTTTATCTTGTCTATATCCGGTTTCAGCAACTTCATCTTGGCGCTGGACACTATCGATTTCTGCGAGAATGGCGCTAAAATGATTTTTATAAAAATAGTCAGCAGCAGGATAATGATACCGTAATTACTGATAAATCTATTCAGGAAATCAAACGTCGGGATAATTATCCAACGGTTGATAGGTCGGATAATCCAGCCACCCAGCGGCACTAATTCTTCCAAATCGCGGTCATACGAATTCAACGTTTTGTAATGGTTCGGACCAAAATAAAACTGCAACGGGATAGTCGTTTCGGCTGCGCCGTTATAGGGGAATTGCACGAACGCATTGCAACGCATTAACTCGCGATAGTTGCTTCCCTGCGTGTTCTTTTGGTACGACACCGATGCATTGTTAAAGTTCTCCGGCGCTATTAAAATCGATGAGAAGAATTGTTGTTTGAAAGCAATCCACTCCACCCGCGTGGGAATTTTTTTATCATTAGCCTCATCCCGTTCGCCCAACTCATCAATATCGCTATCGCCGGGATATTTATACGCCACTGTTGATTGGTTGGCTTCGCTTGCAAAATCTTTTTCCTGCCGCAACAACGTAGCCGACCAACTCAAATCAACCGTCGTCACATTTTGCGGGATGTGCGCATTCATGCCATTGAACCGGATATCCAAATCCACTTTATAGCTGCCGTAACGCAACGTATATATATAGTCTATGGAAGCGTCTTCCGCCGTTTGCAACCGGTAGGCTAAGCAGGCGACGGAGTCGGTTTCCGTCAATTGCGTAACTGCCGGAACATCTACCGGCGTAAAGTAAAACAGGGAAGTGGCAATATTTTTAGTAGTGAAAAAATTTAGCGACAGTTGATTGTTATCACCGGAAAACAAGACCACCGGCAAGCTATCGTGGGTACGGTAGTTTTTCATTTGCACGGCATACACCTGTCCGCCTTTGTTGCTGAAAGTAACCGCCAGCAAATCGTTTTCAATGGTGATTAGTTCCTGTTCGCCTTCCCCTGCAAGGACTAATGCACTGCCGTAACTTTCGTCAATCACCGGCTGGGCAGGAGCAAGCGTAGCGGCAGGCGCGGCAACATGGACGATACTATCCGGACTGTTCGCCAGCCTAATAGAGTCCTGTTCGCGCTGTATCCGTTGCTGTTCCTTTAATTGCTCTAACTGCGCTTCCTGCAGTTTCCGCTGCTCATGCGACGAGTAAATGCTAAAGCCTATTAAAATAATGCCAATAAGGACTATTCCGGTAAGTGTATTTTTATTCATATTGTTGGTCTATCAATTTTATTTTTGTTTCTACTGTTTTAATTTCTTCTTTTGCCGCCGCTATTTTTTTATTTACATCAGCAATCAGCGCGTCGGCGTTTTTCGATTTGGCAAAAAAGCCGATATTGTTTTCCCACAAAGCGATGTCTGCTTCCAACTGGCGGAGTTTTTGCACTAATTTTTCGCGCTCCGAACGGATGAAGCGACCGGCTTTACCCGATTGCTGCATGTCTTCGATACGATTTTTGAAACGCATAATTTTCTTATCCGTATCGCTGATGTGCAAAGAGGAAAAGTGCCTGTCTATGGCTGCGCGGTAAGCATTTTGTATGCGTTCCTTTTCTTGCAGCGGCACAAAACCGACATCCGTCCAACGGCGTTGAAATTCTTGCAAGGCGTCCAGGTTCCCTTTAACATCATTGCCGGGGATAAACGATGCGATTTCGTTTATAATCGCTTCCTTCCGGCGCAGGTTCTCGCCATACTGCGCATCAATATCCGAAAAATACTTTTGTTTACGGCTGAAAAAATCGTCGCAGGCAGTGCGGAAACGCATCCACGTCGCATCGGACTGCTTGCGCGTTACCGGTCCGATTTCTTTCCATTGCTTTTGCAGGCTGATAAATTTATCGGTTGTTTTTTTCCAGTCATCGCTTTCTTTCAGGGCTTCCGCCTGTTCGCACAAGGCGATTTTCAGTTGCAGGTTGCCGTGCATTTCGTCTTTGAAAGTGCCGTAAAATTCCCGTTTAGCCGTGTAGATTTTATTACACGCCGCGCGGAACCGTTCATATATTTTGGCATTGTCTTTTTTGCTGGTAAAGCCGATAGTTTTCCAAACCTGTTTCAGTTTTTCCAGTTTCCTCGACATGCTGTTCCATTCGCTATGGTCTTTTATTTCCGTATTGGCAAGCTCTTCTACCTGCTCACACAAGGCTTTTTTCGCCGCAAGGTTTTTCAGTTGTTCTTCTTTTTGCCGCTCAAAATATTCCTGGTGTTTTTTGTTAATGGCGGTCGTGGCGCTTTTGAAACGTTCCCACACCTGTTCGCGCAATTCACGCGCCACGGGACCTGTTTCGCGCCATTGTTCATGGAAATGCTGCAATTTGTTAAAGGCATTGATAATACTGGACTCCAAGAGCAGTTCCTCGGCTTTTTCGCACAGGACTGTTTTGATTTCCATGTTTTTCTTCAAGTCCAAATCGCGCAATTCGTTATTGATTTTCACATAATCGTAAAAACGCTCTACATTGTATTGGTACAAATCCCAAACGTCTTTGGTGCGCGAGACCGGCACAGCGCCTGTTTCGCGCCAGTGCTGCTGCAATGCGCGGAAAGCCGGGAATGTCTGGTTCAGGTCTTCCTGTTTTTCCAGCAATATTTTCAACTCTTCGATAATCGCCAGTTTTTTTGCCAGGTTTTCTTCTTTCTCCTGCTCGGCTTGTTGATTATGGATGGCGCGTTTTTGCTTGTATTCATTATACAATTGCTTGAACGCTATTTCCAGTTCATCGGCTACCGGTTCGGTTTCGTCAGGGTCTTCGTCGCCTTGCGGTTCCCTGTTTTTACGCTCCTGCAACAACAACCTATAGAATGTAGATTTTATCAATTCGGCTTCGCGGCGCAAAGTGCCGGCAGCTTCGGCAGTAGGCGATGCAAGCAATTCCTGAAAAATATCCAATAATTCTTTACGTGATAATTCCATATATTGCCGTGCCGGTTCCGGCGGCAATTCACCGGGCGAAGCTGCCGGCGGCGATCCGGCGGCAGGCGGTGAAGGATTAAACGTACTGTCCGGTTCCCCGGTGGAATGGGCGCTTTGCTCGCTGGGAGCAGGATTTTGAAGATAGTTCTCCATAAATTAGATGTCAATTTTTTTGCTAACAGTCCACAAAAGTAGGTAAAATAGTTGGATTTTTCAAGAAATGGTGAAATGCCGCCTAATGTAATGTCTGCTATCCAACACCCATTTCCACATTTTCACATTTTCACATTTCCACATTTTCACATGAAGAAAAATCTTTTTTGTACCAAAAGATTTTTTCTTACCTTTGTACCCGAACATTAAAACATTATGAAAAGCCTTTTGAACATCCCTGCGCCGCGC
>JAIRLT010000243.1 GCA_031259225.1 Prevotellaceae bacterium | reverse complement strand
TTAAAAAATATACTTTTATTGTGGTTATCCAACCGCAGTAAAAATTATTCTACTTTTTAACCAGTAAGCCGAATTTTGAAATCTTGAAATTGTTCCTGCGGCAGACTAAATCCGTAAATTCCGGTTTTGCGCTTAGGCAATTTGTTCCATTGGCTGGTAGTGTTGGTTGCGCAGGTAAGGCTCAAACCCTGCTTCCCGGATAGTATGCACCATACTGTTCGCATCCATGCATTCTGCAACGCCGGCGGCAGCCAGTACATTTTCTTCCATCATAATAGAGCCTAAATCGTTGGCGCCGGCATGAAGGCATATTTGCGCCGTATCGCGCCCCACCGTCAGCCATGACGCCTGAATGTTTTTTATATTGTTCAATACAATACGGCTGATAGCTACTGTCCGGACATATTCTATTGGCGTAACCGGTTTCAACGAATAATTTTTCACTAATTTCGTACCTTTTAACTGTACCGGCCAACAAATAAAATTCAAAAAACCGGCAGCGTTTTTCGGTTTTTCGCTTTGCAGTTTTCTAATTTTCAGTAAATGTTGTATCCGCTCCCGCAAGGTTTCAATAAGCCCGAACAACATGGTTGCCGAAGTAGCAAGGCGTAAACGGTGCGCTTCGCGCATCACTTCAATCCATGATTGGGCATCGGGTTTGGCAGGGGAAACCTGTTGGCGCACGCGGTCTATTAGAATTTCTGCTCCTGCACCCGGCAGGCTGTCTAATCCGGCGTCCATTAAACGTTCCAGGGTTTCGCGGTAGGTCATTTTTTCCAATCGTGCAATATGCGCCACTTCCGGCGGACCTAAAGCATGTAATTTTAATGCAGGATAGCGTTTCTTCAGTTCACGGAAGAGCGATTCGTAGAAATCCAATTTGTACGAAGGATGCAAACCGCCTTGCAGTAATAACTGGTTGCCGCCTATGGCAAAAAGCGCTTCAATTTTTTCGCAGTATTCTTCTATGGTAGGAGAATAGTGTTTGTCGGTTTCATGCGGCTTGCAATGGAATTTGCAAAATAAACAACCCGAAAGGCAAACATTCGTATAATTTACATTCCGGTCGATTTGCCATCCTACCGTCTTGCCCGGCACGTGTTTTTGACGGATAATAGAAGCCAGCGCCATCAGCTTATCGGTAGGCGCATGTTCGTAGATATACACCGCTTCATCTTCGGTCAGCGGATGCAATTGCAAGGCTTTAGAGAATATAGTATTTGTGTCCATACGAAAAACAAAAACCGTAAAACAAAAATCGTAGTCTTACGGTTTATAGGAGCCTTATCGCCCGGGCTACCGGCTTATAATCCGAATATCCGTGCGGCGGTTCATCCGGCGGCCTTCCGCCGTTACATTAGTCGCTATCGGTTTCTTCAAGCCATAGCCGATATAGCTCAAACGCTCGGGGTCAATACCGGCTTTCACCAAGTAATCAACGACCGATTTAGCCCGTAAGTTCGATAACCGCATATTGGCTTCTTCGGAGCCGCGATTATCAGTATGCCCCGAAATCTCAATTTTCACCGTCGGCTGGCTGGCAAGCATTTTATACAATTGCTCCAATTCATATTTCGATGACGGCGTCGGCTGCGCAGAGCCGAAATCAAAGAAAATATTGCGCAATGTAATCGTAGTATTCACATCCAAATAGGCTAATTCTATAAACCGGCTGTGTTCTTTCTTTGAACCGTACGGGATATCTATGTTTTCCGACTGGAACATGTATCCTGTAGCTGTAATGGTCATTCCATAATTAGCGCCTTCGGGAACAGTAGCCGTGAACCGTCCCGTTTCACTGTTGGATTCAAATTCCGCTACTACTTTCCCTTTACTGTTATCTACTATGCTGATTTTTGCCTGCACCGGTTGTTGCGAAGCTTTATCAACCACCATGCCGGAAATAGTAACCACCATGCTGGAACGTATTTGTACGATAGGTTCGATAATATATTCCAGAAAACGCGGCGAGTGGTAAGCCAGCATATTGTCTTCGTATGTACTTATAATATTCCGTTCGGCTTTCATCACATTCACCCGGTAGATGTCCTGCCCGCCAAAGCCGCCTTCACGCGACGAAGAGAGGTAAAATACCTGATTGCCGGGGAGCGGATAGAAAAACGTTTCGTCGCTTATGGAGTTAATCGGGTAACCGACGTTCACGGCTTCACTCCATGTATTGGTAGCCGTATTATATTCGCTCTTGAAAATATCCGAGCCGCCGATGGAATTATGTCCTTCGGACGTGAAATAAATTGTGTTACCGTCAGCCGAAACAAAAGAGATATGCTCGTTGTAACGTGTATTGACGCCTGCGCCAAGGTTCAGGATTGTTTTTTCCCATTTGCCTTTTTCATTCCGGCGTGCCATATAAATATCAACTCCGCCGTAGCCGCCCGGGCGGTTGCTGGAGAAGAACAATACCGCGCCGTTAGGCGATAAATAGGCTGAATTTTCGTTGTATTTTGATTTCACCGGTCGTTTCAAGGCTTTCGGTTTTGTCCACTTGCCGCCTTCCTGGTATGTTTCAAATAAATCGGTTTTATTCTTTTTGGAACTGGAGAACAGCAGATAGTTCCGGTCGTCCGACAAGTAGAGCAATGTCGTTAATGGTACGGTTTTCGGGATGGTTATGTAGGTGGTGTCATAACTTTGCCCGTTTTTCGACAACAGCGTAATGCGGTTGCTATTATTTTCCGTCCTGTTAAAATAAATTTGGTCTTCGCCGGCACTAACTACCGGATGAAATTCCGATGCAGCGGAATTGATAGCTTTCCCGTAATTATCTACAAACACACGCACAGGCGCGTTGATTAACGCCGGAGCATTTTGGCATTCGGTAATAAGCCGGTCTACGAAACTTCCATATTCATTAAATTGCTCAATCGTGAGTTTGGTTTTATATTTTTGATAATAGGTAATCGCTTCGGTAAACATACCTTGGTATTGATAGGCGATACCCATAAACAAATAAGCATTGGCATTGGTACGTTCATCCAAACTCAAAGCCTTTTCAAGGTATGGAATGGCTTTATTTTTTTCTATGTAAATATAACATTCCCCTATCCGGTAATTTAATGACGCGTTGTTGGAATTGATATTTTGCGCCGCTAAATAGCTTGATAACGCTTGATTGTAAAAAGACGACACATCGGTTATACATGCTGAAGCCAACGACGGGCAAATATTTTTGGCTTGCGCATAATAACCGTCGCCTTCGTGTAAAGCTTTCAAGGCTTGTTCTAATGCTGCTTCCCTGCCAATAAAATTATCGGTAGTGAAATTGATGTTTTGCGCTGATAATTGAGTAAAGAAACTCAATGCAAAAATAATGATGAGATATTTCAATGTCTTCATACTTTTTTGTTCAAACTTAAATTAACGACATTCTTGTAAATAAACGGAAGCTTCTTTCACGCCTAATTCGCGGGCTTTTTGCCAATCGGCGCAAGCGTCTTTTTCCAAACGCAACATTTCTTTTGCGACGCCGCGATTAAAATAAGCATATCCATAATTTTTATTCAGTTCGATGGCTAAGGAATAATCGCTGATAGCGGCTTTATAATTTTTCAATTTATAGTGAGCGTTTCCGCGATTATTAGCGGCATAAACATAATCGGCTTTTACCCGCAAAGCTTCGGTAAAGTCGTTGATAGCGCTTTCATAGTCGCCCAAATCAATCTTTGCCAAGCCGCGGTTGTTCAAGGCGCTGTAATTATCGGGGTTCATTTTTATCGCTGCCGTATAGTCGTCGATAGCTTCCTTATAAAGCCCCTGGCTGCGTTTCAAATTCCCGCGGTTATTAAAGGCGAAATCAATAGATGTTTCATCCAATGCTATCGCTTTGGTATAATCAATCAGCGCCAAATCTTCTTTTCCTATTCTACGGTAGGCGGTAGCCCGGTCATTGAAAGCAAAAATATAATCGGGTTTATGTTCAATCGCCTTATCGTAGTCGGCGATGGCTTCATTCAGGTTGCCGCGCTCAAATGAAATACCGCCACGGTAATAATAAGCATTAGCAAAAGTGGGGTCAGCTTTAATAGCGGATGAATAATCTTCATAAGCGCCATTCACATCGTTCAAAGCATATTTTGCTTTGGCGCGACCAAAGTACGCGCCGGCGCTTGCGCTGATTTTTATAGCTTCGTTATAATCGGCAATAGCGTCTGTGTATTCTTTCTTCTCACTTTTAATAACAGCCCGGTTCACGTACGCATGGTCAAAACGGGGGCGTAAACGGATAGCTTTGGTAAACTTTTCCAAAGCTTCATCAAATTCGCCTTCTTCCAACAAGATGACGCCTTCGTTATAGACCGTTTCCGCTGTAACCACCCGGGATGTGGTTATTTCTGTTTTCTGTACTACTACAGGCTTCTGCGCATACAGCCCCGCTACAATAAAGAGCAAAAGCAATAGACTAAATAATTGTTTCATAACTATTTTTGATATACTTTTTAAACTGTGCAAACTTACGCATTTTTTTTGATATAAAAAAATTTCACGTAAAATTTTCATAAAATGAAATACAAAATTATTGTTTTTTTTTAAACTAGCCACATAATTAACATTTTTTAACGAAAATTTCACGTAAAAATTTCAACAATTAGCCCATGAATTGCTTCCTTAGGGTTTGCATTTGCATGCTCAACATTTCATAGCTTTGCCCCGGAAAAAATTTCAAATCGCAGCAGCATTGCAGCAACCCGCAAACCACTTGAAAATGTTGCTGCGTAAGCGAAATAAAATGCCGCCGTTTATTAACGCGTTCCGTAGCCGCCGCATGCAACAACAGTTGCGTCATGCACCCGAGTTCCCAACGAATACGCCCGGCAAACAGTTTCCGCCCCGAGCACGCCATTTTTGGAATGAGTTTGTTGCAGTCGCCTACAAACGTTACTACCATGGTATAAAGCGGCGTTTGCGTAAAATCAGTGGAGTAAATCAATTCGTATTTCATGTGTGATTGTTTTTATATAAACCTGAATTCGGGATAAAAAAAGCTTCTATTCTAAAAAATCAACAGATAAATTCGCCATAGGCGATACATATCAATAGAAAACGAAATATACACGCCCATTAGCTTGTCCGTAGGACATTCACGTTATTCTATTGACATGGAAGCCGTAAACGGCTATTTTTTATCCCGAACGCAGGTTATAAGGTAGCGCGATGAAACTATAATGTGAAAAAGACACAGTGTAGCTTGGGAGCATAATTTTTTGCTTCAGTAAGGAAATATATTTTGGAAAAATAAATTACATACTTCGAACACAGATTGCCACTGCACCTTTATTTGTATTGCAGCCGCCCCATTCATGGTAATAGGGCGGGATGTCACCGTAATACCAGCAGTGCCCTACCGTATGGTCCTTCGCGTGCATATGCCTATTCGGATTGTTTACGCAAGGCCACCAATATTCGGTTGGTATAGCGCCTCCGTACACGTTAGTCCATGGATAGTCTGGTTCAATGTTCATGCGTGACATCCACTGAGTAACCGTAGGTACATCCCAACCAGCCGGGCAGTGTATGTCGGTTGAGTATTCATATATCTTGTATCCATCACAGGTCATCGTTCCATCATTACCATATATTAAATAGTCGCCAAACCACCATGTGGTATTGACTTGTACAATCCGGTACATAGTACCATCGCGCGTATCTTTTATCCACGCTTCCCAATTTTGTGCACCGCTGGTGCGTTGTTGGCATTTATAAGTTGTTGCATTCATGTACAAATCACTGCCAACATACTTACAAAAATTGCCCGGACAACCGGTGGCATCTGTCATGGTTATTGGCTCAATGTTTAATGATGACCGGGCTATTGTTGTACCTTTTACTATTTGTGTCGTACCATTTTCATCATATAGTGTAAATGGCGTTGTACCTCTTAATGTATAAATCCCGTTATTGTAATCACCTATATTCGGCGGGTAGGCGCTGCCGTAGGCGCACCAATTGAATTTGCCGGCAGGCGCATTACTTAATGTAGCAGTAACGGTTGTGCCGGCATTGGTCGCGCCATATTCTATAAAGAAGCCTCGCGCAGTGGTATTGGTAATTGTACCGTTCCCGCCTGTTATAGTAGGACTGATAATAGTAGCGGTTGAAAAACTTTGAGGCGTTACACCACTTACCGGACAGAAATCTATCCATATCCATACACGGTTATTACACGGTGCAATGGGGGCGTTAGTCCATTCCACTTTAAAGGTTACTTTTTTTGCATCATAATCTGTACTAAGTGGCGTAACCGTTACGGTGGCGCTTGCTGCAATGCTTGCAAGCATTGCGAAAAATAAAAATTTTGTTCTCATAATT
>JAIRLT010000201.1 GCA_031259225.1 Prevotellaceae bacterium | reverse complement strand
GCAGCCATCACCGTGTTTTCACCCACTTCCACGTTATGCGCAATCTGCACCAGGTTGTCAATTTTCACTCCCTGCCGGATAATTGTAGCGTCCATTGTGGCGCGGTCAATCACCGTATTCGCGCCGATTTCTACGTTGTCTTCCAAAATCACATGCCCGATTTGCGGGATTTTTTTGTAAGAACCGCCGGCTGTCGGGGCAAAGCCAAACCCGTCGGAACCAATAACTGTATTGGCGTGTATGGTGCAATTATTACCAATCTTACATCCATGGTAAATTTTTACGCCGGGGTAAATAATACAATTATCGCCAATCGTTACGCGGTCGCCAAGATAGACGTGCGGGAATATTTTAGTATTATTGCCGATGCGTACGCCGCGCGAAACATAACTTCCGGCGCCGACCCACACGGCTTTTCCCAGTTTCGCCCGCCATGAAATGTGCGCCCGCCATGAACGCCCTTTTTTGTCCAGCGTTTTCATGGAGTTGTACAAGTCAAGCAGCGACGCAATGCTTTCGTAGGCGTTGTCCACCCGTATGAGGGTGCAGGCAACCGGCTGTTGCAGTTCAAAACTGCGATTTATCAATACAATCGAGGCTTGGGTCGTATAGAGATATTGCTCGTATTTCGGATTAGCAAGGAAGCACAATGCTCCCGGAGTTCCTTGCTCTATGCGGGCGACCGTGCCAGCCGCCACGTTCTCATCGCCGACAATGTCGCCGTGTAAATAATCAGCTAATGTTTTTGCAGTAAAGGTCATGTTTTAGTCATTTTTAGTCGTAAGTCATAAGTCGTAAGTCATAAGTCATAAGTCGTAAGTCATTTTTTGGCTAAAGTTAAAGTTTTAATAAGACCCCTGATTATTTTTGAAATTTCATCCGCTTGTTCAATCGCAATCGCTTTTTGCTCGCCGTTCATATAGCCCAATCTTTCGGCAAGGTATAGCATGGATTTAACTTCGCTGCAAGAACCGATAGCAATGTAAAGAAATCTTGCAAAATCAGCATCAGAACATCTGTCAAATCCTTCTGCTATGTTGTTAGATATGGAAACAACAGCCCTGTTAAGTTGGTCTTTAAATCCAAAATCTTTTATATTTTTAAAAATAGAATATAATGTTACGGCAAAATCCTGCGCCTTTTGCCAAGCAATTACATCTTCAAATTTTCGTATTATCATTTTTCCATTTTATTTAACTTGTTTTATGACTTATGACTTACGACTTACGACTAAAAACAATTTCTTTCGGATAACACAGGAAATATTTTTTCGTGACGCCCGAAAAGGCTTGCGCGCTCAGCATATCCGACACATCATAAATATCGCGCAACTCCGATTTCCCGAAACGGATTTGTATTTTCCCGGTGCGGTCGTCGTATCCTTTATTTATGATGGTATCGTTCACGACAAAGTACGGCAAGGCTTCCGAAGTATATGAAAAATGTTGTTTTACCTGCGTTTTGATTTTTTCGATATACGCTTCGCCGAAAGGTTGTGCACTCACTTCAATTTTGAACAGGCGGCGCGCCACCATCATGCGGCACAGTTCCGACAAAATTTCATCGCTGGCATTGCACCAACCTTTGATAGCGCAATCAATATCGCTGTCGTCAAGCAGGGCAAAGGTGTCCAGTATTTCCTGCCGGTTGAAATCGGCAAGAACAAAACGGTTGGATAAAAACAGTTGCAGCGCAGGCGGCGCGGTCAAATGAACACCGCCGGCAATCAATAATTTTGCACGCCGCAGGATGTTCAACAATACCTGGTCGGCGGCAATCACCGTTTTGTGTAAATACACCTGCCAATACATCAGGCGGCGCGAAATAAGAAATTTTTCGACGGAATAAATACCTTTTGCTTCTATCACCAGTTCATTGTCCACCACGTCCAGCATTTTGAGGATACGCTCCAGTCCAATCATTCCTTCCACCACGCCGGAGAAAAAGCTGTCGCGGCGCAGGTAATCCAACCTATCAACGTCCAGCTGGCTCGACACTAACTGGTGTAAAAATTTCTTCGGGTAACTGCCGTCGAAAATAGCGATGGCTGTCTTCAATCGCCCGCCATACTGTGCATCCAGGCGTTTCATGAATAACAACGAGAGTTCTTCGTGGCGAATATTTTCGACAATGGTATTTTCCAACGTATGACTGAACGGTCCATGTCCTACGTCATGCAACAAGATAGCGCATTCGGCGGCTTCCATTTCTTCGGGCGTTATCGCATGTCCTTTGGACAGCAACGAAAGCAACGCTTGATGCATGAGGTGCATGGCGCCCAAAGCATGCGTAAACCGCGAATGGCAAGCGCCGGGATATACGAGGTAACTCAAGCCCATTTGCTTGATGCTTCGCAACCGTTGCAGGAAAGGGTGTTCAAGCAATTCAAATATCAAACCGCCCGGAATATCAATAAATCCGTGAATAGGGTCGTTGATTATTTTTTTCTTATGGGTCATGCGTTACAAAGGTACAGAATAATTAGGAATAATGTGCTAAGATGACTAAATTAATGTGCTAAGGTGACTACTTGTTTAATGTGGCTAATTGGCTGGCGCAGGAAGAATTTAAAGATTTAAAAATTCAAAGATTTAAATTGTTCCGGCGTTAGCCGAATGATGACTAAACCAGTCACATTAGAAGAGGGCTAATACCGCCGCGCCGACTATGGTACAATAGGCGGCAAAATAGATAAGTTTGCCGCGCTTGACGATTGCAATCATCCATTTGCAGGCGGCGCAACCGGCGGCAAAAGCGGCAACAAAGCCAATTAATAAAGCCGTTGCAGGTATGGCGTCAGAGCCGGCAAAGCCGCCTTTCATCAAATCCAGCAAAGCCTCGCCCAGGATGGGAACCAACACCATGAGGAATGAAAATTGCGCAACGGTTTCTTTCTTGTTGCCCAACAGCAAGCCTGTAGCAATGGTTGCGCCGGAACGCGAAAGCCCCGGCAGTACGGCGCATGCCTGCGCAATGCCTATAAGGAAAGCGTCGCGGAAAGGGATTTTCCCTTTCGTCCCCGGTTTAGCATAATAGGCGAACGCCAATAATGCAGCCGTAACTAAAAGGCACACGCCCACCACCGGCAGTCCCGAACTGAACAGCGCTTCGATGGCGTCCTTAAAAAACACGCCCACCACCGCCACCGGCAGCATCGACAGGATAATTTTCGCCACATATTGCGTTTCGTCATTCCATTGGAAACGGCATAGCCCTTTACCCAAACCGGCAATCTCTTTCCAGAGGATAAGTATCGTGCTGCACACGGTAGCCGCATGCACCGCTATGGCAAACGTTAAATTCTCTTCGCCCTGTAACCCGAAGAGCGCTTCCCCAATTTGTAAATGCCCGCTGCTGCTTACCGGAAGAAATTCCGTAAGCCCTTGTACCAAGCCCAGTATAAGCGCTTCCCACCAATCCATATACGTTTATTTTTCCGGTGTTTTGGGTTTGCGCATGATAGCATATACTTCTATCGCAAAGCCGGCAATCACGACCACCGGCGCTAAGGTGATGCGTGTAAAACTGAATAATTCCGCGCCGTCGAAGACGTCCGGGTTATTGCTTCCGCCGCCCAGCATAAGCAGGAAACCCACTACAATTACGCCAAAACCGGCAGCAATATATTTGTAGTTTTGTTGGTCGATAGCAAACCACGCTGTTTGTTTTGCCGCCTTGTCAGTGGTGGTAGCAGCCGTTTTTTTAGCCGTGATATTTTTTTGTGCCATATTTTTTAGTATTAAAAATTATTCTTCCTTTGCCTCCAGCCGTCAGGTAGCGTATAAGTCGTCGTTGTTAATACGCAGGAACCGCATTACCGAAAAGTAGGTGGATATCCAGCTAATTAACATGCCCAATAACAAAATTGCCGCAAACAGCATGCCCACCACGCGGGCGTCAATAAAACCCAACAGTTCGCCAAATTCACTTTGCAATATATATACCATACCGGTGATTAACAACACTGCAATAATGCCGGCGATGACGCCTTGCAGTAAACTCCGCAGCAGGAACGGTCGCCGGATGAACGCCCGCGTGGCGCCGACCAGGCTCATGGTGTTTATCAGGAACCGCTTGGCATGGATACTGAGGCGAATGGTGTTATTGATAAGTACCATGGAAATAAACAGCAACAGGATAACAAATACCAGCATCACCAAGCCGATTTTGTTGATGTTTTGATTTATCAAATCAATCAACGAGCGCTGGTACGACACTTCGCGAATGTGCGGGATAGCCTGCAACTGCTTCTCAATAGAAGCAACGCTGTCCGTATCGGCATACGCCGCCGTGAGTTTCGCCTCAATGGATACCGGTAGCGGATTGTAATTAAATGCCGCCATGAAATCAGCGCCGAGCAGTTGCTTCATCTCTTCGGCAGCTTGTTCTTTGGAAATATATTTTGTTTGGCGGACAAACGGCGCAGCGTCTAACTGTTTACGTACCCAGGCAGCGTCGGCTTCCGTGGTGTGTTCGTCCAGTATCACCGACAAGCTCAGGTTTTCCTTGAAAAAGATGGACAACCGGTGTGCATTGAGCAACAATATTCCCGCCGACCCCAATAAAAACAACACAAGGGAAATACTAATCACCGCCGAGATGTAAGAAGTGCGCACCCGGCTTGCCATCATTCGTTGTTTATATTTTGCCATATAGCATTACTGTGATATGCAAAGGTACAAAAGAAAGGGGAATTATACATTACACGGGAGGGATTTTCCGGAAAAAATCTTCGTCAAACGGCTGCATCCATGCGAAGCCAAGTGGAATACCGGGATAAGTTGTGCGAAAAATTTTATATTTACTTTCGCGAATAGTTTCCCGGTCATATTTGACTTCCACCGCCCGCGGCGGCATCAACGAATGCAGGACGAAATCCACTTCATTGCCGGCAGTGGTGCGCCAAAACAAAATATCGTCAGGGTTATATTTTTCCGCTAATAGCCGGAAATACATATTTTCCCACCATTCGCCTTTGTCCATGCGCACTTCCGGAAGTTGAAAATTATGCAACAGGCAATTCCGCAACCCCATATCCATCAGGTATACTTTTGGCATTTTGGTCAATTCCTTGCGCAGGTTTTTGAAAAACGGTTTTACCAATGTGATATGGAAACATTTTTGCAAAACATACAAATAATTTACGACGGTTTCATTTGTAATCCTTACGGTTGCCGCCAGTTCATTGACGTTCACCAACTGCCCTGATTGATTAGCCAGAAGGCGGAATAACGTATAAAAAGCCGTTTCGTTCTGCACGCCTGCTTCCAATACATCGCGTTTTACAAATGAGTCGCGGAGTTCCGTCAAGTATACGATTTTTTCATTCACATCGGGTTCGGTTATTACGGCAGGGTAACCGCCGTACAGCATATATTGCAGCCATTCATGCTGCAACAGTTCCCCTTGCTGCGTTTTTGCATGGGGATGCATTTGGATACGCACCACTTCCTGCAAAAGGTCTTCTTTCCCGCGTAGTCGTAAGTATTCGGAAAACGAACAGGTCAATAACCGGAAAATACGTTTTCGTCCCGCCAAAGAATCATTAAATTTTTCATCCAAATAAAACGCGCTGCTGCCGGTAGCTATTATTTTCACCGTAGCGCTATATTCGTCGTGCAATAATTTCAAAAAGTTGGACGGGTCGTCTAAATATTGGATTTCGTCAATGAATACCACTATGCGCCGGGTTGTTTCCGGCAGCAATTTTAATGTATTCAGCGGACTTTCATTTAGCGTTTTTAACAGGTTTTTATTTTCCAGATTCAGGAAAACGGAAGGTTTACCAATCGTTTTGCAATGGCTTTCCAGTTGGCGCAATAAGGTGGATTTTCCGGTTTGCCGTGCGCCGGTAAGTATGCTAAAATCTTTTGAAGGAAGATGCGCTTTCAGTGTATCAAATAAATCCCGTTGCATTTTTATTTTTTTCGCTACAAAAATACAACTATTTTTTGATATTCTTCCCTGCATCCGGTAAATTATCGGATATTTTTACTACCACACCCGGTAAATTATCGGATATTTTTACTTCCGCACCCGGTAAATTATCCGGTATTTTTACCGACGCCTGTTTGTTCGTTACGGTATTTTTTGAGCCAGTGCAGGAACCCGAACGATGCCATGCCTATTTTCGTGAAACTCTCCAGCGCAAGGAACAGCAACCCGCCAAAAGGATAGCGAATAGCATTCGTGATGTTTACAGTCATCCATGCCGCCCAGCAATCCAGCTTTTTCTGCGCCGACAGCCATTGCGCCGTGAGGATAACCACTAAAATAAACGCATCTAAAAACGGTTGCTCCGCCCGGCGCACCGCCGGAAACCACAGGTGCAACCGGGAAACTATTGCGCCAAGTGCAACGGTCAATACCGCCACCACAAGCAACACCCACAGCCGTCGGCGGTTGTCCAGCAAGGTAATTTTCAGTTCATGGCGGTTGTTGGCTTCGTTGGTGCGCGGGTGCGTCCAGCGGTAATGCCCAAACATATTTATGGCAAACGAAATCGGTTGCAACAGCATACTCGAATATAATCCCTTTGCAAAAACAGCGGAAACAGCAGCAGGTTGTAGAGGTAACCAACCCAGAAATTAGCCGTTTTGGCGCGCATTGCCAAGAAAATGCAAACCAGACCGGCGAGCGTGCAAACAACTTCCAGATAACTCACCTGCTGTCTGCCGACAGTAAAAAAAATGGTGTGTACATCAAAAAAAGTAAACATAAGATGAATTTATTGCCCATAAAGGGCGTCAATGGGGCGCAAAGATACAAAAAAAACAATGACCCCGCGCCGGTTAATGTGCTAATGTGAAAATGTGCTAATGTGATTAATTGGCTGGCGCGCCTGAGGAGTTAAGAACTAAGAGTTAAGAACTAAGAGTTAGGCTGGCGCTTCGCGAATGGAGAGTGGAGAATGGAGAACTGCTGGCGCGTCAGCATCATTCTCCATTCTCCACTCTCCATTCTCCACTAAACTGGATTGCTTCGGGCTACGCCCTCGCAATGACGAAGCGCCGGCGGTAAAGAAATATGCCGGCGTTTTTTTTTGAAATCTTTAAATTTTTAAATCTTGATTGGTATTTTTTTATTATTTTTGTAAAAATAAACCTTGAACCTGTTATGATAGAAAAGAACGAGTTCGTTAAAAAAATTAACGGGCTACTGGCAGAGGAATTTGAAGTAGAAGAACGTTTAATCGAACCGGAGCAGATACTGATGCAAACGCTGCATCTGGACAGCCTCGACAGATTAGATTTGGTAGTGCTTGTAGAAAAGCATTTCGGCTTCAAGTTTACCAGTAAAGATTTTGCGAATTTCACCACTTTCCAAAGTTTTTATGATTACTTGTATGATAAATTAAAAACAAAGGAAACACCCTAACCCCTGTATTATGCGCTTGTGGCAAGGAAAATCAAGAGGCGGCGCTTTTGGGTACCGCTTTTTTATATTTTTGATTACGCATGTAGGTATTAAGTTTGCCTATTTCTTTTTGCTGTTTGTGGTGGTGCATTTTATTCCCTTTGCCCCGTTGGCGACGCGCTGGAACTGGCATTACTACCGGAAAATACATCATTTCGGTTTCTTGAAAACCATCGGGATGCTCTACTTGAATTATTACCGTTTCGGGCAGGTGCTGATTGATAAAATGGCAGTGCGGATGGGAAAGCAGGACTGTTATCAATACGAATTTGAAAACTACGACGACTTTTTAAAATTACTGAACGGCAACACCGGCGTGATTTTGATAGGTGCGCACGTGGGGAATTGGGAAATCGGCGGTTCGTTTTTCGGCGAATATGCAAAAAAAATCCATATCGTGATGCTGGACGCCGAAGCCCGGAAAATAAAACAGGTGCTGGAAAAAAATACCGCCCCTTTCCAGTATAAAATTATTCCCCTGTCGGAACAACATTTTGAGCATATCTACAAAATAAAAGAAGTGTTGGACAATAAGGAATACGTGTGCTTCCAAGGCGACCGGAAGGTGTCGGACAAGCTGTCCTGCACGGTTGATTTTTTAGGGCGGCAGGCTGCTTTTCCCAAAGGACCGTTTTATTTGGCAGTAAAATTCAAGGCGCCGGTTGTTTTTTATTTTTCCATGCGGGAAAAAGGAATGAAATACCGGTTTAAGTTTTTCCTCGCCGGCGCTTCGTTGCCCGGCAGGGAAGCCCAGCCGGAACTTGCGCTCATGCGGCAATACATCCGTGCGCTGGAATTGGTGCTGCGGCAGTATCCCGAGCAATGGTTCAATTACTATAAATTTTGGAATGACTAAAAAGATACTCATCATATCGGCAAACCGGCACCGCGCGCCCTATCCCATTTACCCGATAGGATTATCCTATTTGTCCACGTACCTGAAAAAAGAGTTGAGCGATTATGAAGTATTGACTTATGATATGAACTTCGGCACGCTGGACGCGCTGGGCGCATTGATTGATGCGCAACAGCCTAACTACATCGGGCTATCCCTGCGGAATATCGACGGCGCTAATTCATTTGACAGGACAGGCTTTGTGCCGGGATATGAAAAAATAACGAAACAAATACGCCTGCATAGCCGTTCCCCGCTTATTCTTGGCGGCGCGGGCTTTTCGGTATATGCGCCCACTTTGTTTGAACTGCTGCAACCCGATTTTGCCGTCAAGGGCGAAGGCGAAAAAGCGTTGGTGGAGCTTATCACTGCGCTTGACCGGAAAACCGGTTATGGAAATATCGAGGGCTTGCTTTATAAGGATACACAAGGCGTCCTCCACTTCAACGAACGCAAGGAATTTGCGCGAAAACTGAGCGTGGACTTTGACAACGGCTTGATAGATTATTACTGGGAACACAGCGGCATGTTGAATATCCAAACCAAGCGCGGGTGTTATTACAAATGTATTTATTGCTCCTATCCGCTGATAGAAGGCACATGCGTGCGTTGCCTCGACAGTGACGAAATTGTAGAAAACCTCGAAAAACTATCCAAAGAAAAAGGCATCAATTATGTATTTTTTACGGATTCCATATTTAACATTAAAAATGACTACAACGTGGCGCTGGCGGAAAAAATAATCCGTAAAAACCTCCGTATCCGCTGGGCGGCTTACTTCTCACCGTCGAATATTACCGATGAAGAAATGGCGCTGTATAAACGTGCCGGGTTATCGCATATTGAATTTGGGACGGAAGCGTTTTCCGATACGCAACTGGCTAATTACGGCAAGGCGTTTACTTTTGACACGGTATTAAAAACATCGGAACTGGCGTTAAAGCATAATGTATTTTATGCGCATTTTTTAATACTGGGCGGCTACGGCGAAACCGAACAGACATTGGCGGAAACCTTTGAAAATGCAAAGAAACTGCGCTACACCGTGATGTTCCCCTTTGTGGGTATGCGGATTTACCCGGGTACGGCTTTGCAACGGTATGCCATCCGCGAAGGGGTTATTTCGGAAAAAGACGCCTTGCTGGAGCCGGTGTATTATATCTCTAAAAACTTTGACCCCGCTACGTTGAAAGAACGCGCCAAAGCCACCGGCAAGGCTTGGGTCTTCGCCGACGACGTGCGGAACGAAGAGGTGGAACAGTTCCGGATAAAAAGAAATAAAAAAGGATTGATATGGGAATACCTGCGCCTGCCCTGACCAACCATAAAGTATTTGTGGCGGCTGATAATATCATCAGCGCGCTGGGGTTTTCCACGGCGGAGACTATGGACGCCATATGGCGCGGCGAAACGGGGATTAAACGGATACACGACCCGGCTATTTATCCCGAGCCATTCCTTGCCGGAAGCCTCGACAGGCAACGTTTCCGGCAGTTATGCGGGCAGCATGGGCTGGCGCAATATGCGCCGTTTGAAGCGCTGGTTATTCTGTCAATCCGGGAGGCGTTGCAGCAAACCGTCCTGAACTTGTCGGACGAAAAGGTTTTATTCATCCTGTCTTCCACCAAGGGGAATATCGGGTTTTTGCATACGCTTTGCCGCGCTACGTTGGAACGCAAGCATCCCGCATCGGTGCAGCAGGCGTTGCTCTGGCGGTCGGCGCAGCGGGTTGCCGGTTATTTTGGAATGAAAAACACGCCGCTCGTAGTATCCAACGCCTGCGTGTCGGGAGTGGCTGCGGTGGAACTGGGCGCACGGTTGCTGCGCGAAGGATGGTACGAGACCGTTGTCATTACCGGCGCAGACGAGATAACCGCTTTTACGGTTTCCGGCTTCCAAGCGTTTAAATCCGTCAGCCCGGAGCCATGCAAACCTTACGACCGCCAAAGGGACGGGCTTTCGATAGGCGAAGGCGCAGGCACGCTGGTGCTCACCCGCCGGGAAGAGTATGCGCCCGCCGGGCGGAAAATATATATCCTGGGCGGCGCTACCGCCAATGACGCCAACCATATTTCGGGACCTTCGCGCTCGGGCGACGGCTTGCATTATGCCATAGAAAACGCCCTGGCGCAGGCAGGCGTCCGGAAAGGCGCGCTTGATTTTATCAACCTGCACGGCACCGCTACCATTTTCAATGACGAGATGGAGTCGAAAGCACTGGCGCTTTCCGCACTTTCCGGCGTCCCTGCCAACAGCCTGAAAGGCTTTCTGGGGCATACGCTCGGCGCATCGGGCGTGATAGAAACGGTTGCCTGCATGGCGTCGCTGAAACAAAACCGGCTGGTAGCCACCAAAGGCTTTTCGGCATTGGGCGTACCCGAGCCAATGAATATCATTACCGGGAACACGGAAAAAGAACTGCATACTTTCTTGAAAACGGCTTCCGGCTTCGGCGGGTTCAACAGCGCCATTGTCGTATCCGATACTTACGTCGCGCCCCGGCGGCAGCAGACAGCCGGCGGCATACGCCTTTCTCATACCTGCCGGATAGCCGGCAATAAAATATGGGTAAACGGAACGGTGGCTTTTGAAGCGCCGGAAGCCGGAACGGTGGCGGATTTCCTCAAGGCGGCATTCAAAAACCTGCATGCGCCAAACATGAAATTCTACAAAATGGACAACCTCTGCAAGCTGGGATACGTGGCGATGGAATATCTTTTGCTGCATCATAATGTCCTGCCGCCATACGACGGACGGGAAATCGCGTTGCTCTTCAGCAGCGCCGCCGCATCGCTGGATACCGACATCGACCACCAACTGACTATCTGCAACGGGAGCGATTATTTCCCCAGCCCGGCTGTATTTGTATATACGTTGCCCAACATTGTGCTGGGCGAAATCTGCATCAAACAAAAGATACAGGGCGAAACAGCCTGTTTCATCTCCGGAACCCCCGACAGGGATTTCCTGCACCGCTATGCCGGGTTGCTTTTCCGCACCACCGGCACAGAATTAGTCATCGCCGGACGGGTAGACTGCCTCGGCGAAACATACGAAGCGGAAATACAACTCATCGAAAGGATTTAAAGATTTAAAAATTTAAAGATTTAAAGAAAAACCGCCGGTACATTTCTGCACCGGCGGTTCTTTCTTTTAGGGGAAAGGGTACAAGGTAAAAGGTAAAGGGTACAAGGTAAAGGGTGAAAGGGGCTGGCGCGTCAGCACTGCCTACTGCCTACTGCCCACTGCCTACTGCCCACTGCGCGCTCTGTAATCAATTCTTAATAATCTTGTCATTGTTCTGTAACAGGAATGCGATACTTTTGCGGCGTTTTTAGGAACAACAACGAAAAAAAACGGATAATGATATATAACACCCTTCCATCGGTTTCCCGCTTCGCTCGAAATGGCGCCGCCACCGGTGTATTTTCCGGAAATTTTTCGATTTTAAATTTTACCCCCCCCCCCCCCCGAAACCGTTGCGAGAGTAAGGCTGTAGAGCGTGTAGCTCTGTGTGCTTACTCCTGTGCGACGTCCAGAGGGTCGCTTGTTTCAACTTTATTACCCGTACAAACGCTTGGTGCGCTTGGCTTTCCGGCTAATGCGGCAGGGTTTACCGATAGCTTTCCGGTATGTTACGGGGAGTCTCACGGTCTTCCGGGAGAGGCTCACGGTCTTCCGGGAGAGGCTTACGGTCTTCCGGGAAAGTCTCACGGTCTTCCGGGAAAGGCTCACGGTCTTCCGGGAGAGTCTCACGGTCTTCCGGGAAAGTCTCACGGTCTTCCGGGAAAGTCTCACGGTCTTCCGGGAAAGTCTCACGGTCTTCCGGGAAAGCCTCACGGTCTTCCGGGAAAGGCTCACGGTCTTCCGGGGAAAGCTCACGGTCTTCCGGCAATGCGTTGGGGTACCCGTTCGAAATTTTTAAATCTTCAAATAAATCCTATTTATTAACTAAAACAACTAAAAATTATGTTAAACAAAGATTATCTACCGGAAAAAGACAGTACCTTCCTGTCATGGGTCATTACCTTCCTGGGCTATTTGGCGTCCATATTGCCGCGGATTAGCTTCCCGGAAAGCGTTTACACGGAATTAGTGGCGCTGCGCGACGCCTTCGCGCAAAAACTCGCCATCGCCGAAGCGACGGCAACGCGCACCAAAACAACGGTGCTGGAAAAAAACCAGGCGAAGAAAGCGCTCAGAGACCGCCTGCGGCAAGCGATTGGGGAATACATAACCCGTAACCACATGGTTACCGACTCCGACCGCGACAACCTAGGGTTGCCTATCCACAAAACCAAGCGCGACCCGGCGCCCGTAGCGACGACTGTTCCATGGGTGCAGGTCGTCCTTAACCTGCTCCGCCATTTGCGCTTTGACTTCGGCGGCTCGGAAGCCTCGAAAGCCAAACCAGAAGGACAGCACGGCATGGAACTGGCTGCACGCATCGGCGGCGAAAAGCCCGTCAATGTTCACGAACTGACACGCTCTTACTTCGACACGAACTCGCCCCTGACGATTGAATTCGAAGA
>JAIRLT010000127.1 GCA_031259225.1 Prevotellaceae bacterium | reverse complement strand
ATAAAAACTTTTCTGCCTCCTCGTCCCTCCGCTGGGAGGGACGGGCAAAGCAGAAGAGAAAAGATGTAAAACGAAAAAGATAAAAAGATATGAAACAAAAAATCATTTTACTACTACTTGCCTTGTGTATCGGCTTACCCTCTGTGGCGCAACACCGGCATGAAATTTCGGTAGCCGGCGGCTATGGCTTGTCGTCGCTGCAATATGGACCGAACCACTCGAACCATAAAAAGGGATACAATGCACAGACAGGCTTAGGCTACAATTTTTACATTACGCCTAACTGGAGTGTAAAGACCGGTGCGGGTCTCGGGTTTTATAGCGCCAATGTATCGTCGGACGAAACAGTATCCTACCCTAAAAGCAGGGTGGGAGATATAGACTTTACCTATACTTATGCCGGTTACAAAGAAACGGTTTCTACCGCATTATTGACCATTCCGGTCATGGTACAGGCAGAAACCGGCGGACAAGTGGCTTTTTATGCTGCTTTGGGCGCAAAAATAGGCATTCCCATGAATGCGCAATACAAAACTTTCGGGCACTTGACGACCTCCGGATATCATACTATATATAAACTGCCTATTGATGACTTGCCTTATTATGGCTTTGGTCAATACGATGTGGATGAAACTACCGATTGGGATTTGAATTTATCCGTGCAACTCTCATTAGAAGCCGGCGTCAAATGGCGTCTTACCGACCGGTTCAACCTGTATGTAGGTGGGTATTTTGATTATGGGCTTACAAATCTCAATAAAAAACCCGACGATATAGTAGGTACGCGTTTAATTACTTACCAGCCGGCAACCAAGCCCAATGAGTATAAGTTTTTTTACGGAGGTCTTTTCAATAATAGCAAGAAATTGTATCCGGTAGCGGCAGGCATTACTTTGCGATTGAGTTTCGGCTTGAGTAGCTTCTAATCCAGCCATAATAATAACAAATGTACTAATTTTTAAATTGAATGTTTATGAAAGAATATACCTATCCTTTAAGAAAAGCCTTGCTGCTTTTTATTTGCTTGCTGGCGGCAGGCTTTAGCGCTTTGTGGGCGCAAACCGGTCAAGTAAGCGGCGTGGTTAAGGAAAACGGGCAGCCATTAGCAGGTGCGTCCGTAGTGATAAAGGGTTCTACAACGGCTGTACTCACAGATGTCGATGGTCGTTACACAATTTCCATACCGGAAAATACTGTTCTTGTATTTTCGTTTGTAGGAATGAAAACACAAGAAATAGCAGTAGGTTCGCGGTCGGTAATCAATGTGGAAATGGAAGCGGAAGCCACGCGATTGGAAGACGTGGTAGTTGTGGCGTATGGTACTATTACCAAAGAACGGTTCACGGGCTCTGCCGCAGTGATGAAAGGCGAAAAATTGGCAAAAGGCGAAACTTCTAACGTAACGAAAGCATTGGAAGGCGCCCTTGCCGGCGTGCAAACGGTCAGCTCTTCCGGGCAACCGGGAAGCAGTGCGGCTATTCGTGTTCGTGGTATCGGTTCTATTTCGGCAGGTCAAAATCCGCTCATTGTGGTGGATGGCGTGCCTTATGAAGGCTCGCTGAACTCCATTGCACCGCAAGACATCGAAACGTTAAACGTACTGAAAGATGCTTCGGCTACTTCCATGTACGGTGCTCGCGGCTCCAATGGCGTGATTATGATTACGACTAAAAAAGGCGAAACCGGCAGGCTGAAAATTAATTTTGACGCCCGTATGGGGATGAACTCCCGCGGGGTGCCGGCTTATAACGTTGTAACCAGCCCGCAGGATTACTATGAATTAGTGTGGGAAGCCCAAAGAAATGCTTTGGTGGAAAGCGGCATGGGCGCTTTAATTGCCGGGCAGACGGTAAGTAATGAGTTAATACCGACATATCTTCGCTATAATATCTTCAAAGGCGTAGCCGACGCCGAGTTGGTCAATCCCATTACGGGAAAAATCAATCCGGCTGCCACCGAAAGAAAATGGAACGACAGTTGGTTGACAGACCCTTTCAAAAATAATGTCCGGCAGGAATACAACTTTAATATGAGCGGCGGCACGGAAAATACCAACGCCTATATGTCTGTGGGCTACATTAACGATAAAGGGTATATAGACCGGTCTGATTTCTCGAGAATAAATGTACGTGGAAAGATAGACCAAAAGTTCAAGGATATCTTTAAGGCAGGCGTGAACATCGCTTATGCACAAACAACATCTAATGCCCCTATTAAATCCAGCGGCGGATCTGATTATTCCAATATCTTTATGTTCTCGCAAAATATTGCCCCGATTTACCCGATTTACAAGTATGACTTGGCAACCGGAGCGCCCATTTACGTGGACGGCGTACATACCTACGACTTCGGTTCGGACAATTTTGAGAACGGCGTGCTTTCCACGAGAACCCGCGCCTATGCTCCGGAACTAAACCCTTTGTTTGTATTGCAAAACGACTACACCCGTACGATATATGATAACTTGTCGTCGCGCGCTTACGGCGAAGTAAAATTCCTGACGGATTTTACTTTTACCGTCAATATCGCTTACGACATATTTAACGCTACTTATAATGAATACAACAACCCTACCGTAGGTGATGGTAAATCTTATGGCGGTATCGGCACCAGAATTACTGAACGATATGTGGCGTTAAACGCCAACCAACTCTTGAACTACTCCAAAGAAATAGACAAACATAAAATAGATGTGTTGTTGGGACATGAAATCAAAATGGACGAAGTTACCAATATGGAAGGTGCGAAAATGCAGTTCTATGACCCCTACAACCCTGAGTTTGCCAATGCCGGTGCGGTAAAAGGCTTGACGTCGTTTGTGGAAAAGTACCGGTTGGAAGGCTTCTTGTCGCGGGCAGAATACAGTTACGACAATAAATATATGCTCTCGGGCAGTTTCCGCCGCGACGCCTCCTCGCTATTCCATCCCGATGTACGTTGGGGGAATTTCTGGTCGGTAGGCGCAGCTTGGCGTATCAAGGAAGAGCCGTTTTTGGAAAATATTGACCAAATAAACAATCTGCGCCTGAGGGCTAGCTATGGTACGCAAGGTAATGACAATATTCCCGGCTACTACAATTTGTACGAAGACCAATATGTGATTACCTCCGATGGGCAATACCCGTCACCGGTACTGGACTTTAGAGGCGCACCGGAATTGACTTGGGAAAAATCGAACAACTTTACCATAGGTCTTGAGACCAAATTCTTCGATAAGATTACCCTAAATATCGATTACTTTATTAAGGAAACCAAAGACATGATTTATCAAAAACCGCTGCCATCTTCCTTAGGCGTTCCTACATGGGTTTGGGATAACCAAATTGATATGAAAAACAGCGGTTGGGAAATAGAATTAAAAGTGGATATACTGAAAACGGAAAATATTACGTGGAATGTATCGGCAAATGTTACTACCGTGAAAAATAAATTAACCAAATTGCCGGCTGATAAAACCAACCCCGCAGGGTATCGTTCCGGAAGCTATTGGCGGAAACTCGGTGGCTCGCTGTACGATTTCTACCTGCCGGAATACGCCGGCGTGGACGGTGCAACGGGAAAAGCACTGTGGTATAAAGACGATGCCAACGGGAACAAAGTAACTACCGACGACCATGCAGCAGCGACGTTCTACGAAATAGGTAAATCAGCTTTCCCGGATGCTTATGGCGGGTTTTCCACCGATGTAACGGTTTACGGATTTGACTTGGGCATACAAACCGCTTTCCTGATGGGTGGTTATGCCTATGACTCGTTCTACTCAAGTTTGATGGGCGGCGGTAGCGGCGCCGGCAGAAACTGGCATACGGACGCTTATACCCGTTGGACGCCCACGAATACCAATACAAACACGCCACGCCTTTCTGCCGGCGACCAGAATGTAGCCGCCCTATCCAACCGGTTCCTGGAAAGCGCTTCTTACTTCAGTTTGAAAAATGTAACTTTGGGATATACTTTCCCAAAAAGCATGATTGACAAAGTAAAAATCCGTTCATTACGTGTATACGTGAGCGGTGACAACCTGTGGCTGGCATCGGCGCGCAAGGGGTTTGACCCGCGCCAATCATTTAACGGTTCAACCTATATTGGTGTTTACTCAGCGTTGCGTAGCCTGTCTGTAGGTGTATCTATTGGTCTTTAACTCTTAAAATTGAATACAATGAAAACAAATAAAATTATTATCTTATTATTATCGCTTGTGTTTATGGGCGTGTCTTGCTCCGAGGAGTTCTTTGACGTACCTGTAACCAATACGATGACTGCTGATGCGGCTGCCCGGGCGGCTGATATTGACCCTTCCAAAGTAACGTCCTTTGTGGACGCTCTTTATAACACACTTATAAATCCCAGCTTGGTGACTGACGGCAGCCACGATGCTTTTGGATACATGGCTATCCTGCATGGTTGCGACATGATGACGGAAGACATTGTGATGACGCCCCTGCACTGGTTTATCTACGACTATTTGCATGACAACCGCGAATGGAGCTACGCCCGTACCAATGTTATTTGGCGCTATTTCTACACGGTTATAGCAGGCGCGAACAACGTCCTGTTGATGACGTCGGCAGAATCTACATCGCCGGATATTTTGGCGGCGCGCGGGCAGTCCTTGGCGCTACGGGCAATGTCCTATTTCTATCTCATCCAACTCTACCAGCATGTATATCCTGTTTCATCCAGCGGCGACCTGCCGGGCATCCCGATGTATTATGCAATGAACGAAGAGAAAAAAAATAGCACCAACCGCGTCGGCGTGGCAACAGTATTGGCACAGGTAGAAGAAGATTTGACTACGGCTATTTCCTGCTTGAAAGGCTGGACCCGCGGCTCGAAAAACCATGTCGATTATTCCGTAGCCAATGGACTCTTGGCGCGCTACTACCTGCTCGTGGAAGAATGGGATAAAGCCATTGCGGCAGCGAAGGAAGCCCGCAAGGAATACGCCATCATGCCGGTAAGCAGCATCTTCGACGGCTTTATGAAGATCAACAACGTAGAATGGATGTGGGGCTATGACCATAATTCGGAAACCACTACGCTCTATGCGTCGTTCTTCTCACATATATCCAACCTCACAGCCGGATATGCCGGCATGAATTATGCTGCACGGCTGGTCGATAAACGCCTGTACGAAAGTATTCCGGAAAGCGACGCCCGCAAAAAATGGTTCCAAACCAACCCCGCTTCGATTAAGCCTGTCATAACGCCGGCAGAAAAAGCGGTAGCATGGGAATTACCTTATGCCAACCTGAAATTCGGCTTCGACGGCGCATTTACTATGGACTACCTCTACATGCGTGCCGGCGAAATGGTGCTGATTGAAGCGGAAGCGCTGGCGCAAAAAGGTTCCGGCGCTGCGGCGGCTACCGTACTGAAAGAACTGTTGTCCCAACGCAATCCGGACTGGAACGAAACCAGCGTAACGGTGGACGACGTGTGGATGCAACGCCGTATTGAACTCTGGGGAGAAGGATTTGCTATGTTTGACCTGAAACGCCTGCATAAAGGAATTGACCGGAATTACCCGGGCTCTAATCATTATTCTTCCGCTAAATTCGCCATACCAGCCGGGGACAAGCGTTGGATTTACCGAATTCCACAATCCGAAATACTGGAAAACCCGGATATCTCGGAGGCGGACAATAACGAATAAATATAAAACATATAAAAAAAAAGATGATGAAAAAAGTATTTTATATTTTAACCCTTGCGCTTGCCATGGCAAGTTGTACGGAAGAATTAAAAAAGGCGGATTACGATTATATGCCCAACCCTGCCGACCTGCCGGGCGTCACCATTGAGGTAAACGATATTACAGGCAGTTCTGCCGCTATGTCCGGTCGTGTTACTTTTGGAAATGACGCCTCTTTTATTGAAAAAGGATTTATCCTTTCGAAAACCGCCGATTTTGCCGTAACGTCTTCGGTGGCGGCAGACGCCGTAACATTTAAAGCATCTGCCGGTAACCTGGATGATGATACGCGGTACTATGCCAAAGGATACGTCCTGACAAAGGACGGTATAGCTTACAGTAATCCCAAAGAATTTGTAACGCCGTTCATTCCTCCCCAGTGGGAAGCGTTGGAAGGCATATGGACGGTTACGGAAGATTTTAACGGTAATAATACATGGTATAATGGGGAAACGTATGAAATAACCATTACCGGCGATCCCGGGGATAAGAAAAAAATAAAGATCGAAGGTTTTGCACCCTATGAATATGACGAAGGACATACGGTATATGCTACGGTCAATAATATGAAATTGACCTTTCCGTCGCAGGAATTACTGCCCGGTTGGGACGAACCGGATTTCAAAACATATTTTGCCGCGATAAAGGATGGTACATTGGTAAATAATGTAGGGATAGCTTTCCCGGAAACAGCCATTACTACGAATAGCAATGGCGCACTGGAAATAAAACTGCTTGGCGGGCTGGGCACCTATGCTTACCAGATATACAATAATGAAACCGACGGCGGCGCATTTGCCGGCGCCTATGGCTATACGAGAAACACCAAGTGGGTGAAAAAATAAAAACCATTTGCGCAGGAAGAATTTAAAGATTTCAGGTTTCAAGATTTCAAAAAGAACCGCCGGTACATTTCTGCACCGGCAGTTCTTTGTTGCACCCGGCTTTTAGTCGTAAGTCGTAAGTCGTAAGTCGTAAGTCATAAGTCATAAGTCATAAGTCATAAGTCATAAGTCGTAAGTCGTAAGTCATAAGTCGTACGTTGTAAGTCATAAGTCATAAGTCGTAAGTCGTTCCGGCTTTAGCCAATTCCTAATTCCTAATTCTTAATGCCTAATTCTTAATTCTCCACGCGTTTTCCTTTCAGCGGGAAGATGAGCGGCTCATGGCGGTTATAGGCAGCGCAAGTGCGGCTTTCGTCGAGCCGGTAAGTAAACGTTATCCCGACCGT